>NZ_VRVG01000004.1:0-112908 GCF_008040085.1 Methylobacterium sp. WL7
GGTCGCCGAAGGAGGCGAGCAGGCTGTCGAGGGGGCGGCCGCGCAGGGCCTCGATCACGGATGGGGTGACGTCGATGATCTCGTAGCGGGCGAGCGTGCCGCCGTCGGCGGTGGCGACTTCCGCGCCAGCCTCGATCGCGCTGGCCGTCGGACCCGCCGCGGGCAGGTACGTGCAGCCGCCGATGGACCCTGCCGCGAGGGCGGCCATCAGCGCTGAGAGCGCCGTCTTACGCAGCATCACAGAGACTTCTCCTCGCCGGCCTCCGCGCCATCGCTGGCTCGGACCGGGACATCCATGGTGACCGCCAAACGCTGCGATCGCTTTAACGGCCGCGTCGAACGGGCGGGCACCGTGCGGAACCCACTTCTCGGACAGCTTCGCTATCGGCCGGCAATGCGTCACCAGCGTGGCACTGTCGAACTTGTTACCGTCAAGCTTAACCTTATCGCGTCCTTGCCGGCCTGTCCGCAAGGGTGCTGGCGAGGGTGGACCGCAGCTCCCGTCCAAGGGCGTCGGCGGTGATGTCCAGGCGGCGCGGCGTCACCTGAGGGCCGCCGAACCGGAACACGGCGTAATCCGTCGCCTGACCGCCGAAGCCCGGCTTGCAGGTCGGCAGCGAGGGGGCGTGGTCCCCAAAGACGCAGAGCGTGACGGCCTGGCCGCGCTCGCGCGCCAGGCCGTCGAGCCCGGCCACGAGGTTCTCGACCATCCGCCCGGTATTGACCACGTGGTGGAGGTACTGCGCCTCCGGGGCGTCGATCCCGGGCAGCCGACCGGGTTTCCACGGTCCGTGGTTCTCCATCGTGACGCAGAACAGGAACAGCGGGGTGCGCTGCCCCCGGACCTCGTCCAGCAGGCGCTCGCCGAGCGCCACGTCGCCGACATAGGGGCCGACCCGGGGGGCCGCCTCGAACGCCTCGCCCATCACCAGGTCGCCGAAGCCGAAGGCCTGCATGACCTTCGCCCGGCGGAAGAAATCCCGGTGGAACGGGTGGAGGAACAGGGTGCCGTAGCCCCGGCCCCGGGCCAGCCGGGCCAGGCTGGTCGGCTCGTCGCCGCTGCGGGAGGTGTAGGGATCGTACCGGCCGAAGCCGAGGCTGTCGGAGGGCCGGCCGGTCAGCACGGCGTGCTCGCTGCGCATCGTGTAGGCACCGTGCGCGGGAACCCGAAGCCGGCCGTATTGCGCGGCCCGGGTGCGGAACAGCTCCATCGCGGGCAGTGCCGGGCCGCCGAGGCGCTCCGGGTCGATGAACGATTCGAGCTGGATCACCACGACCACGTCGTCGCCCGGGCCGGCCGGCAGCACCGGCACGTCCGGGACCGGGGCGCTGCCCGCCAGCGCCCGGGCCGTGTAGCCGAGCAGGCTCGCCGGCAGCCCGACCCGCGCGACGTCGGCTTCGAGGTCGGGCTCCGGGAACCAGCGGGCGACAAGGCCCGCCAGCGGCGGCCGGGAGGCGGCGCGCAACAGGAGCCACAGGGCCAGCGGCAGGCCGAGCATCGCGGCGACGCAGGGGATCGGCGCATCCGGCAGGACGCTGGGCTCCGTCCGGTACCAGATCACCGTCGCGATCACGGTTAGGAGCACGGGGACCGCGATGCGCGGGTCCCAGAGCGGTGGGATGTAATAGAGCTGCGGGTGGCGCGGCACCTGCGGCAGCAGGACGAAGTCGCTGAACAGCAGCGGCTCGCCGATCACCGAGCGCTTCGCGCGGCTGACATAGATCAGCGCGGCGACGGAGACGACGCAGGTCAGGGCGGCCAGCCAGGGCCGCCACGAGAAGCAGAACCAGAACAGCAGGATCAGCAGGTAGCCGAGTAACCGCAGGGCGAGATCCCGCGGCGCGAGGCTCGCCCGGGTGAGCGAATCGCCGACGAAGATTTCGAGGGCGAGGCAGAGGGCCAGCGCGAGGCCGGTGGCGGTGAGGAACGTCGTCAAGGTCCAGGAACTCGGAGAGGGGCGAGCGTGCGAGCGATCGATACGGGGTCCGACTCGGCACGGAAGAACATGTTGAAACAAGGGCTTCGGGACATTCCCTGAAGAGGGGGCTTCGGCGACGCCCCCTCTTCCGGAACAAGAGAAGCCCGCTCTATCCTCGTGTGCTAGCTCGAAAAATCCGGCACACCGGATGCCAAGGCGGTGCCTCCTGCCCTCAGCGCGGTCCAGCCTCGCGGCCGACGCCGCGGCGGCGGCGCAACGCCCGCACGATCGGATTGAACAGGCCGTAGCGGGCGCGCATGATCCAATGGGCGGTGCGGCCGATCGAGAGCGCGCTGCGGGGGGCGGCCTCCCGGGCGGCGCTCAGCCGGTCGAGCAGCTGCTCGGGGCTGCAGGGTTTCATGGCCACGGGGTCGAGGTAGCGCGAATAGAGGATCATCGCCCCTGCCACCAACTCGTCCAGGGTGAGCCTGCGGCCGCGGTCGGCTCCCGGCGCCAGATCCTCGGACAGGCCCCAGCCCGAGTAGAACGGGCGGCCATGAGTCGCCACGGTGAGCCCGCGGATCAGCGCCTCGAAGCCCGCCAGCGAGGTCATGGTCTCGACGTGGTGGACCCGGTCGAGCAGGTCGACGATGCTGACCCCCGCCACGATCCGGTCGGCGAGCGCCAGCGCCTCCGCCTCCGGAATGATGCCGGGGCGGAACCCCGCCTCGACGTCGGGGTGAGGCTTATAGAGCAGGAAGGCGTTGGGGTTGCGCCGCCGTGCGGCCTCGAGCAGTGCCCGGTTCGACCGGACCAGCGGCGAGCCGTGCTGCACGGAGGCGTCGTCCTCCACCTGTCCCGGCACCAGCACGATCCTGCGGCCGGCCGGCCAATCGAGCGATGCGGCGTCCAGGCCGACATTGTACTTGCTGAGGCGGCGGGCCACGACTTCCTCGCGCAGGCGCTTGGCCCGGCTCACGAGTTCGGGCGGGAAATCCGAGTCGGCCAGCAGCCGCTGCAGGCGGCTTTCCCGGCGCGGGTCGTAGTAGATGCCGAGGTCGTCGACCACGATGGAGGCGCCGGGCTGCAGGCTCGCCCCGAGGCCCACCGAGCGCAGGAAGCCGTCCTCCACCCGGGCGAGCGGCAGGCCGGCCTGCGTGCAGGTGTCTTCCAGCTTACCCGGCGCGCGCGTCGCCCAGGCGAGGATCCGGCCGTGATGGCGCCGGCCCGCCGCGACCGCGGCCTCGGCCGTCATGGTGTGAATTGGGCGCCCGGCGGGCCCGGTGCCGAGCACGTCGAGGGCCGGCCTCTTCCAGCGCGACATGCCGACATAGACGACACGCCGGTCGTTCTCGGCGAATCGTGCGGCCAGCCAGGCCACCGCCTCGGCGCAGGCCTCGCGGCCGATCGGCGCGCGGGTCCAGGGATCGAGGTAGTGGATGCCGCCCGCCCCGCCGAGCGGCGCGCCGTCGAGGCTGATCCGCAGGGATGCGAAGCCGGTTTCCGGCCGGTCGTACGGGCTGAGCAGGGGACCGGGCGCGACCACGAGCCGGCGCCGGCCGGTCAGCGCGAGCAGCCGCGCCCGCAGGCTTTCCGCGCCCCAGACGGCGCCGACCGCAGCCGGCCGGACCGGCCCAAAGGCGAGACCCGTCGCGGCCTCGATCTCCGCCCGCAGGCGGTGGATCGTCCGGCCGGTCGCGTAGAGCGACGGGGTCGGTTCAAGGGACATGATGGGGCGCCCGGCTCCGGTCGTCTGACTCGTTCGGGCCGTCGTGTAGCGCATTTTCCCCGGCATGGGATGGCCGGGCCTGAATCACCGAAATCGCAGGGACAAGCGCGGCCGTCCCATCAAAACGTCACGTCGTGGAAAGGATTTGGACATATCGTCGCCGTGATTGCCCCTTCAATCCAGGCGGGGGCCGCGAAAGTGCGACCGTTGCAGACGGGCCACGCCGGAGCGGAAACGCCATCCTGCGACGCGGCCTCGGATTGCCGGCTCGCGCCGAGGCGTGCCACCTCAGGTCAGTCTTTCCGGTCCGGCTCCGTCCGGCCGAGGGTCAAGGATAGAAGCGCCGCGGAATGCAAAAGACCGCCCTCGACGCCCTCCGCGACCGCCCCGCGACCTTCCTGTTCCTGCAGGGCATCGCATCTCCGTTCTTCTCCGATCTCGGCAAGGCGCTGCGCGCCCGGGGACACGAGGTCCGGCGCATCAACCTGTGCCCCGGCGACTGGCTGTTCTGGAACGGCAAGGCGGACAACTACCGCGGTCGCCGCGAGGCCTGGGGCACGTATCTCGAATCGTATCTCGACCGCGAGGCCGTCACCGACATCGTGCTGTTCGGCGATTGCCGGCCGTTCCACCGGGCGGCCCGGATGATCGCGGAGGTTCGTGGCCTGCGGGTCCACGTGTTCGAGGAAGGCTACATCCGTCCCAACTGGATCACCTGCGAGCTCGGCGGGGTGAACGGCTTCTCGTCCCTGCCCCGTACGGCGGCCGAAGTCCGCGCGCTGGCGCGCCGCTTGCCCCAGCCCGGAAGGGCGATGCCCTCCACCGGCGACATGGCCCGTCGCAGCGTCTGGGATGTCGGCTACAACGTCGCCAACATCGCCTTCCCCTATCTCTTCCCGCATTTCCGCAGCCACCGGCCGACCCATATCGCGGCCGAGTACGCTGGCTGGATCAAGAAGTTCAGTCGTCGCTCCCACACCCGCCGCGAGGCGGCGCGCTGCGACGAGATCTACCGTGCGGTCGGCTGCGACTACTTCCTGCTGCCGCTCCAGCTCGACAGCGACTACCAGATCCGGGTGCACTCGCCGTTCCTGGGCGTCGAAGGCTTCATGGACCGGGTGATCAAGTCCTTCGCGGACGCGTCCTCGGCGCCGACGCGGCTCCTCGTGAAGCTTCATCCGCTGGACAGCGGCCTGATCAACTGGCGCAAGTTCGCCCGCGCCTCGGCCCGGCGCCACGGCGTCAGCGACCGGCTCGACTTCATCGACGGCGGCGATCTCCCGTCCCTGATCAAGGGCGCCCGCGGCGTCGTGATCGTCAACTCGACCGTGGGCATGCTGTCCCTGGAGATGGGCCGCCCCACCCACGCGGTGGGTACCGCGATCTACAACATGGCCGGCCTGACCCATCAGGCCGACCTCGACGGGTTCTGGACGAACCCGACCCCGCCCGACATGGGCCTGATGGCCGATTTCCGCCGGGTCGTGCTGCACCGGACCCAGGTGAACGGCGGCTTCTTCTCCAAGGGGGCGATCGAGCGAGCGGTGGCCGGCTCGGTGCCGCGGATGGAATCCGCCCTCCCCGATTCGATGCTGGCCGCCGCGCGGGTGATTCGTGAGGGCGGCGAGAGCGACGGGCAACTCGCGCCTGTCTATTGAAGCGTAGCGGGAAACCTGTCGGTTTCCGCAGACAGTTTCCGGGTCCCGGTGACCCATTAAGTCACCGATGAGCCCTCCCCGGCCTTGATTTGTCCGTGCTCCGCGGCGTAGCACCCGCGTCATGCCCCGCATTCTGATCACTGGCGCGTCGAGCGGTATCGGCGCTGCGCTCGCACGCCACTACGCGCGTGCCGACGCGAGCCTCATCCTCGTCGGACGCAATGTCGAGCGGCTCGAAGCCGTGGCCCGGGACTGCCGGGCGAGCGGCGCGACCGTCGAGCCCGTGCGCCTCGACACCCGTGACCGGGCCGCCGCGATCGCCCTGATCCACAGGGTTCACGCCGCCCAGCCACTGGACCTCGTGATCGCCAACGCGGCCGTTAACGGCGGCAACCAGAAGGGCGAGGTCGAGTCCGAGGAAACGGCCTTCGAAACCTCCGACATCAATTACACGGGCTCGCTCAACATCGTGCTGCCCACGCTGACGTTGATGCTCCAGCGCGGTAGCGGCCAGATCGTGCTCGTCTCGTCCCTGGCGGCTTACGCGCCGCTGCAGGATGCCCCGGCCTATAGCGGCGCCAAGGCCGCCCTGGTCGCCCACGGGCTGGCTCTGCGCCAGAAGGTCGGGCCGCGGGGCGTTAAGGTCAACGTCGTGGCGCCGGGCTACGTGAAGACCCCGATGGGCGGCGAGCTGAAGGGCTGGCGGCCCCTGGAGATGAGCGCCGAGCAGGCCGCCCTGTACATCGCCAAGGGCGTCGCCAAGGATCGCGACGTGATCGCCTTCCCGTTCGCGCTGGCGGCCCTCGCCAGGACCGTCCTCCTCCTGCCGGAGAGCATCCGCCGGGCCGGGCTCTACGCCTTCCGGTTCCAGCGGCGGCCGCGCCGCTGATGAGCCGGGCCCGGATCGCCCTGTTCGTGCTGGAGGCGCTGCCGAATGCCCGGGTGGTGCGCCGGTTCGTGGCCGATCACGGCGCCGACATCGTCTGCGTCGGGCTCTCGAACGCCGAGCGGCCGTCGAGCGGCGGGCTGACGGGCCAAGTCCGGCGCCACCTCGCGCGGTCCGGGACCGGGATCCTGCCGTATCTGGCCGTGAATTTCGGGCTGCCCGACCTGCTGCGGCCGCTGGCACCCCTGACCCAGGCCGTGGCCGGCAGTGGCGATGCGCCGGAATCGACGCCGCTCAAGACCCTGTGCCGGCGCCTCGGCATCCCGACCCTGACAGTGGACGACGTCAACGGTCCCGAGGTCGCGCAGAGGCTGCGCGAGACCGCCCCCGACCTGATCCTGACCTACCATTTCGACCAGATCCTGAAGGCCGAAACCATCGGGCTGGCGCCGCTCGGTGGCATCAACGGTCATCCCGGGCTGCTGCCGCGCCATCGCGGGCCGGTCCCGACGATCCACGCCCTCGCGGATGGCCCGGGCGCCTTCGGCATGACCCTGCACCGGCTCGCCGCTACGATCGACACCGGGGCGATCCTCGCCCAGGAGGCCGTCCCGCTGCCCGCGGACACCACCGCCACCCGGGCGGCCGTGGCACTCCACGCCCATGGCCGCGGTCTGCTGGAGCGCCTCCTCGATGAGATCGCCCGCACCGGCCGCATCCCTGAGGGCCGCAGCACCGAGGTCTTGCCCTACTGTCCGTTCCCGGACCGCGCGCTGCTCGCCTCCCTGCGCCGGAGGGGCCTGCGCCTGACCGACGGACGGGACCTGCGCGAGGCGGTGAGCCTGTCGGGCCGGGCCGGTTAACCGGCCCTTAAGCCTGTTTCGGAAAGGATCGGTCAGTCCCTCTTCCCGTTCCGACCGAGCGCGCCAGCATGCCGGATACCAGCCCCCTCAAGGCGGCCACCGACGCGCTGGCCTACGGCCGCCGGATGCAGAGCGGCCAGATTCGTGCGATCTCCGAGAACATCGCGAACGCCGACTCGGTCCCGGCCAATCCCAATGGGGTACCGTACGCCCGGAAGATCGCGGTGTTCCGGCCGGTCGACGTCGATGCGGGGCGCGAGCCGGTCGGTCGCATCGTGCGCGATTCCAGCGATTTCCGCCGGCGTTACGACCCGTCCAACGTGTCCGCCGACCGGCAAGGCTATGTTCGCCTGCCCAACGTCAACGTCGCCCTCGAATCGGCCGACCTGCAGCGCGTGATCCGCAATTACGAGCTGAACCTCAGCGCCGAGGCGTCGATCGACGCGGTGAGCCGGGCCACGCTCAACCTCCTCGGGTGAGCCGGGCGTTGCGCCGGCCGTAGCCGGCGTAGATCGCCAGCCCGATCACCAGCCAGAGTGCGAGCCGGATCCAGGTGTCGGCCGGCAGCGACGCCATCAGGATCACGCAGGACAGGATGCCGAGCACTGCGACCGGGGTCGCCGCCGGGACGCGGAACGGCCGGGGCCTGTCCGGGTCCGTGCGGCGCAGGATCAGCACGATCGCGCAGACGAGGCTGAACGCCAGGAGCGTGCCGATGCTGACGAGTTCGCCCAGGATATCGATCGGCACCAGCCCGGCCACCGCAGCCGTGAACAGCCCGATCACCACCTGGCTCGACACCGGCGCCCGGGTCTCCGGATCGACCCGGCAGAACAGGGGCGGCAGCAGCCCGTCCCGAGCCATGGCGAAGAAGATCCGGCCCTGCCCGTAGAGCGCGGTGAGCGCCGAGGTGGTCAGCCCGATCAGCGCCCCGATCTTGATCACGATGGCGAAGCTGGGCAGCGCCAGGCGGTCGATGGCCTTGGCGATCGGGTCGGCGACGTCGAGTTCCCGGTAGGGCACGAGGCCGGTGAGCACCGCGGCCACCGCCACGTACAGGACCGTGCTGATCGCCAGCGATCCGATCAGTCCGGCCGGCGCGTCGCGCTGGGGCGCCCGGCACTCGCCCGCCGCGGTCGCGACGGTCTCGAAGCCGATGAAGGCGAAGAACACCACCGCGGCCCCGCGGAACACGCCGCTCCAGCCGAAGCTGCCGAACGTGCCGGCGTTCTCGGGCACGAACGGATGCCACAGCGCCGGCTGCAGATGGACGGCGCCGACGCCCACGAAGGCCAGGATGATCGCGATCTTGGCAACCACCAGGAGCCCGTTGATCAGGGAGGCGTCCCGGGTCGAGCGGGTCAGGAGCGCGGTCAGCGCCAGCACGATCCCGGCCGCCGGCAGGTTCACCCAGCCGCCGTCCCCCGGCGCCCCCGACAGCGCGGCCGGCAGCGTCAGGCCGAAATCCGCCGCGAGCGACTGCGCGTAGCCGGACCAGCCGACCGCAACCGTGGCCGCCGCCAGGGCGAATTCGAGCACCAAGTCCCAGCCGATGATCCAGGCCGGGAAAAGCCCGAGGGTCGCCCGGGTGTAGGTGTAGGTCGATCCCGCCTCCGGGATCATGGCGGCCAGCTCGGCGTAGCACAGGCCGACGAAGCCGCAGGCGATGCCGCCGATCACGAAGGACAGGCTGAGGGCCGGCCCCGCATATTGCGCCGCGGCGGTTCCGGTCAGGACGAAGATGCCGGCGCCGATCGTGGCGCCGAGCCCGATCGCGATCAGGCCCGGGGCCGTGAGGCTCCGCGCGAGTTCGGGATGACCGTTCGCCGGGCTCTCGATCCGGGCGATTGCGGCGGTGTCGGTCATGTCGCAGCTCATGGTCGTCCGGCATCAGCTGTGTCGGATGGGAGCCCGGCGAGCAAGATCCGAGCCGCGACGTCACGCCGCACGTACGGACTCGAGGAAGCGGCCGACCTCGGCGCGCAGGTTCGCGAAGTCCTGCGATAGGCCCGAGACCGAGGCGAGCACGCGGCCGGCCTCGGATCCCGTGACCTGCACGTCGCGGGTGACATCGGTCAGGGTGGCGGTGATCGCGCTGGTGTCGGTGGCGGCCTCCGAGACGTTCCTGAGGATCTCACGGGTCGCCGCGTCCTGCTCCTCGACAGCCGCAGTGATCGCCGTGGCGACGCCGCTCATGTCGCGGATCCGAACGGTGATGCCGTCCACGGCCGTGACGGCCTGCCCGGTCGAGGTCTGGATGCGGTGAACCTGTGTGGCGATCTCCTGCGTGGCCCGGCCCGTCTGCTCAGCGAGTTCCTTGACCTCCGCGGCCACCACCGCGAAGCCCCGGCCTGCCTCCCCGGCCCGCGCCGCTTCGATCGTGGCGTTCAGCGCCAGCAGGTTGGTCTGGCCGGCGATGTTCGAGATCAGCGCCACCACGTCGCCGATGCGCTCGGCCGCCGCGCTCAGCTCGGTCACCAGGGGTGTCGTCGTCGCAGATTGCGCGGCGGCCTCGCGGGCCAACGTGGCCGACGCGTCCACCTGCCGGCCGATCTCGCCAATCGACGAACCCAGCTCCGCGGCGGCCGCCGAGGCCAGCTGGACCTTGATTGCGGCATCCCCCGCGGAGGCCGCCACCGACAGGGACCGGTCCGCCGTCGTGGCCGCCGTCGCCGCCATGCCGGCCGCGCGCGACTCGACGGCGCCGGCCGCGGCGGCGACGTGGTCGAGGATGCCGCCGATCGATTCCTCGAAGGCACGGGCGAGCTGCTCGGTCCCGAACCGGCGCGCCGTCTCCAGGGCGGCCCGGCTCGCTTCGGCCTCGCCCTCCAGCGCCATGGCCCGGGCGAGCTGGGCCTGGGCCTGCCCCTCGGAGGCCGCGAGGGCCCGGAAGGACTGCTCGACAGTGCGGCACACCCAGATCAGGATGCCGGTCTCGATCAGGACGATCGCGGCATGGAGGATCACCCGGCCGAGGTCGGCCCGCCCGTCCGGGAAGATCAGGGCGGGCATCGCAACGTCGAGGGCGAGGTGGTGGATGGCCGTCGCCGCGGCCGCGGCCAGGATCACCCGCCAGTCGCACCACCCGGCCAGCATCGCCAGGCAGGCGAAGAAGTACATGTGCAGGTCGATCTGCCAGGGGTGACCCGCGAAGGCCACCAGCAGGAGGGCGGCCATGCCCACGAGGGCCACGCCGCTCACGATGCGGGTCGCCTCGCTCACCGGGTCGCGCATCCAGAGTGCCGTCGCCAGGGCCGCCAGCGAGGCGGCCGCGACCACCGGGGCGATCGCTGGAAAGGCCGCGCTCGTCACGGCCTCCGCGGCGGCGACCAGCACCACGTGCGCCCAGAGCAGCGGGATCAGGAAGCGGCCGAAGCGGCGCTGCAGGGTTTCGAGATCGTTCATGGGGACGAGTTCCGGGCCGTGTCCGCGCTGGGATCCGGCGAAGGCGTGGCGGGTGCGGACGGGCCGCACCCCTCGGAAAGGCGCCCGTCGAGGACGAGGCTGGCCCCGGCGGCATAGAGGCGGCCGGCGAACCCCGCCCGGTCAGAGCGGGCCAGGAAGACGTCGTCGCGCCCGCCGCGGTTCAGGAGGGTTCCGCCCGCCTCCGCGACGATCCGGGCCGCGTCGGCGGCGCTGCCGCCGGGCGGGCCGATTACCGCCACCACGTCCGCTTGGGGAACCGCCAGGATGACCAGCGGCGCCAGCACGGCGATCAGACCGCCGAACCCGGCCAGACTCCACTCGACTGACGGCCGGGTGTGATGAGCGGGACGCGCGTCACGGACGCGTACAGTCACCACCGAGATGTCAGGCTGTTCGACATGGTGACGTAACCTTTCAATCTTCGGATCTAAAAAAGTGTGTCCACGGCGCAGGGAGCGGTATCGACCTCGGCTGGAATCATTTCCTTTCTTAAAGGAATTGGATCGAATTTAAAATTTATGATGCGATGTACCGCGTCCTGAATGATCCGCTTAACGGTACTAATAGAAATTAAAAAATTATGGACATTGATTTTTACTTGATAGGTATCGTACGAACACCATGATCTTGAGTAAAATAATATTTTTATGGTGAAAGGGACTTCAATATATTCACAGCGTCGAACTTTTAGGCAGGTTGAACGTTTTCGGTTAGCGGTGCCGGCGCCGTGCTCATGGCATCGCCTTGTCGGAGGCCGGTGGCTGGGCCTCGACCATTCGCGGGTCGGTCCGGAAGAGTCGGGCCACGGACGCCGAGAATCGGATGAAGGCGCGTCCCTGCGGGGTGATGACATAGCCGTCCCCGGACGGCGCGAGGTTGCCCGACGCGGTCTGCTCCGCCAGGCGCCGCTCGATCTGCCGGTACTCCCCGAGATAGAGCGATTCGAACAACGCCTGCGCACGCGCGGGGCTGAACCGTTCCTCGGGACGAGCCGCCATCTGGCCGAGCAGGAAGACGCTGATCGAGCGGTCGATCGTCACCGGGAGAATCACGAACACGCTGAGGTTCAGGGCGAGCGAGAGTACGCAGGCCCCCAGCGCGTCCCGGCGATGCAGACCCCAGGGACGGCCGAGGACGGCGAGCGCTGTCATCGCCCCGGCGGTGATCACGAAAGCCACCAGCAGTAGGATCAGGCCGCGATAGAACAGGATCGTGACGCCGGATGCGAGGTCCGTCCGGAACAGCAGCACGAAGCAGCCGAACCCGATGAGGATTGCTCCGGCATGCAGCGCGCCCTGGGCCGCGAGCCAGCGCAACGCCACTCCCAGGCGCCCGGGGCCGGTCCGGGTCATCGCGCCGCCCCGCTTACGTCCTGGCCAAGATCCTGGACCGACAGGATCCGGACCATCGGCGACGCGTAGAGCGGCCGGCTCCGCCAGACCCAGGAGTCAGGGTCGGTCCAGGGGGCGTCCCGGGCGGTGACGATGAGTGCGCCGATGCCGGCTGCCGCCGCCCGGCGCCGGACGTCGTCTGCCCCGAGAGTCTCGGAGAAGATCGGCTCGACCTGCGCGAGCCGCTCCGCAACCGCCTCCGCGGAGGCCCCGAACAGCCGCGCCTCCCGGTCGGCCACCGCGACCGGCTGGCGTCCGTAGAGGCCGAAGTCGAACACGCGCGGTGCGGCGGCCGCGTGCTGAAGTACGAGGGTCCGCGGCAGATGCGTGCCGGCCCATTCATAGGCCGTCCGCAGGGCGCGATCGATGTCGGGGCGGGCGTTGAGGAACGCGAAGCTCGGATGGCCGAAGACGCGGAAGGCCCGCATCCCGACGAATCCGTAGAGCGTCGTCGCGTAGCCGAGCAGGAGCAACGCGGCGATCAGGCCGGGCAGGCGAAGCCGCGTTCCGGCGCCCTGCGCCAGCGCCGTGACGGTCCAGGCCAGGGCGGCGACCTGCGCCAGCAGGACCACGCGCCAGCCCAGATCGTTGTACAGGATCGCCGAGCGCAGGAAGCCGCCGATCAGAAGGGACGACGCCGCCACGATGCTGAGCAGGCGTCCCGCCTCGTGCGCATGCGCGACGCGCCGGGGGACGACCCGCCAGAACAGGAACGTGCCGGCGGCGAAGACCCCGAAGGCCAGGTAGTAGTTGACCGGCAGCAGGATCAGGCGGAGCAGGCTCAAGGTCGGCCCGTCCGCAAATCCCTCCAGGGGCCCGAAGCTGCGGATCGCGAGGACGATCGCCTGCCCGGCCTCATGCCGGCTCGCCAGGAGCCCGGACAGGTAGGGTGCCGCCAGGAGTGCGGCGACGAGCCCGGCCGCCATGAGCCGTCCGGCATCGCGCCAGCGGCGCTCGAGCGCGAGCAGCGCCAGCCAGGTCCCGGCCGCCGCGGCCGCGCCCAGGCACACCCAGACCGACAGGCCCGCGCAGGACGCGAAGGCGATGCCCGCCACCGCGACCGCGAAGCCCGGCGCGCGCCGGGTCCCGTCCGCCGCCTCCGCGAGGACCAGAAGCCCGAGCCAGGCCGCCAGGGTCGCCGCGACGTGGTGCGGGACCCAGACCAGGGAGCTCGGCCAGTTCAGGACCTGATCGTTCAGCCATTCCGGCATCGGGATCCAGAGCCCGGTGGCGATCCGGTCGCGGACGACCAGCAGGATGTCGAGCCCGGCCGCCGGCAGCAGCAGGAGGGTCGCGCGGCGCACGAGCCGCGGGGAGGCCTCCCGGACCATCCCGGTGGCGGCGAGCAGCCGGTCCAGCAGGCCGAGCAGCCCGATCCCCGTCCAGAACGCGAGCCCCGCGAAGGCGGTGCGCCCGTCGACGAGCGTTCCCCCGGCCCGGTCGATCAGAGCGCACAGCGCGTAGAAGAAGTAGTAGTAGCCGGCGCGCTCGGGCCGGGCGAAGAACGGATCGACCGGCGGCAGGCCGTCCTGGACGATCGCGCGGGTCAGGCTCGCATGCTTCACGAGGTCGATGACGGTGACGGGCTGGTACAGACCCGTACCGGTATCGATGTCGATCAGCGCGTAGCCCACGATCCCGAGCCAGAGCCCGGCGAGCGCCAGCCCGCGCGCCGTGCCGGGTGGGTCGATCCGGCCCCGCAGCGCGCGGATCGCCGGCACCAGCCCGGCCAGCCCCAGCGCCAGGTTGGCCAGCACGGTGGCCGGGATGCCGGCGGCCTGGACCAGCAGGCTGTCGAGAACCGGCAGCAGGCCGATCCCCAGCAGGGCCGAACACAGGAGGCGGTCACCGGGCGGGAGGCTGCGAAACCCCAGAATCCCGGTCAGGCTGCCCAGCGCGTAGCCCGGCAGCAGGATGACGGGAACGCCGAGCAGCGTCGCCATGAGGACGCCGCCCATATCCGAGAGACTACCGTTCATCGCCGGGCCGCCGTTCGTGCCGGTTCCGGCTACCACGCCGGTGTTAACCCTTCCCTCGGCGCAGCCCTCCGGCCCGGGGCTGGTTTATCCGGTGGTTTCGTGTATGGATCGCGCAGCCTCGGCCCGGGTTACCGGGCGGGGCTTGAGCCGCTTGGCGCTGTGACCGTGCTGGACGACATCCCGGCACCGGCCGAACGCCGAGCTCGAGCGCCCCGATACGGGCGCCGCATCTGACCAGCACAACCCGAAAGGTATGCGATGTCGATCACGGCGGAGCGCAAGACCGCGCTCATCAAGGAACACCGCAAGGACGCCAAGGACACCGGGTCCCCCGAGGTCCAGGTCGCGATCCTCACCGAGCGGATCTCCAACCTGACCGGCCACTTCAAGACCCACGGCAAGGACAACCACTCCCGCCGGGGCCTGCTGAAGATGGTCTCGCAGCGCCGCTCGCTGCTCGACTACGTCAAGCGCAAGGACGAGGCCCGCTACCGCGCCCTCATCGAGCGCCTCGGCATCCGCCGCTAAGACCGACCAAGCGCGGTTCCGGGCCCGGCTCGGGGCCGCGTTTCACAATCTCGGGCTGCCGGAATGGGTCCGGCCGCTCGAAAACGGGCCGCTTCGAGGCGCCAGCGTCGGGGCAGGATCGCGAGACACTTTGCCGGTCGAAGTGTCTCGCCGTCTTGCCCCCGACGGCGCCGGGCTTGGCCCGCCGAAGGCAAGGAAGAGACAAGAATGTTCGACGTTCAACGCGAAGAGCTGATGTGGGGCGACCGCAAGCTCGTCCTGGAGACCGGCAAGGTCGCCCGGCAGGCCGACGGCGCGGTGCTGGCCACCTACGGCGAGACCTCCGTGCTGGCCACCGTGGTCGCCGGCAAGGAGCCGAAGGCCGGCATCGACTTCCTCCCGCTCACCGTGAACTACCAGGAGCGCGCCTACGCCGCCGGCCGCATCCCGGGCGGCTACTTCAAGCGCGAGGGCCGTCCCTCCGAGAAGGAGACCCTGGTCTCCCGCCTAATCGACCGCCCGATCCGCCCGCTGTTCATCAACGGCTGGCGCAACGACACCCAGGTCGTCATCACGGTCCTGACCCACGACCTCGAGAACGATCCCGACATCGTGTCGATGGTCGCGGCCTCCGCCGCCCTGACCCTGTCGGGCGTGCCGTTCATGGGCCCGATCGGCGCCGCCCGCGTCGGCTACATCAACGGCGGCTACCGGCTGAACCCGCTGGTCACTGAGACCAAGGAGGAGTCGAGCCTCGACCTCGTCGTCGCCGGTACCCAGGACGCCGTGCTGATGGTCGAGTCGGAGGCCAAGGAGCTCTCCGAGGACGTGATGCTCGGCGCCGTGATGTTCGGTCACAAGCACTTCCAGCCGGTCATCGAAGCGATCATCCGCCTCGCCGAGAAGGCCGCCAAGGAGCCGCGCGACTTCCAGGCCCCCGAGAACGCCGACGTCGAGAAGGCCGTCCTCGAGGTCTGCGAGACCGAGCTGCGCGCCGCCTACACGAAGACCGTCAAGCAGGAGCGCTACGCCGCCGTCGACGCCGTGAAGGCGAAGGTGATGGCCGCCCTATGCCCCGAGGGCGCTGAGAAGTTCCCGGCCGAGAAGGTCAAGGCCGCGTTCAAGGAGGCGCAGTCCAAGGTCGTGCGCTGGAACGTGCTCGACACCGGCTCGCGCATCGACGGCCGCGACCTGAAGACGGTCCGCCCGATCGTCTCCGAGGTCGGCGTGCTGCCCCGCGCCCACGGCTCGTCGCTGTTCACCCGCGGCGAGACCCAGGCCCTGGTGGTCGCCACGCTCGGCACCGGCGAGGACGAGCAGTACATCGACTCGCTCGACGGTACCTACAAGGAGCGCTTCCTGCTCCACTACAACTTCCCTCCCTATTCGGTCGGCGAGACCGGCCGCATGGGCTCCCCGGGCCGTCGCGAGATCGGCCACGGCAAGCTGGCGTGGCGGGCGATCCGGCCGGTCCTGCCGCCGGCGCACGAGTTCCCGTACACGATCCGCGTCGTGTCCGAGATCACCGAGTCCAACGGTTCGTCCTCGATGGCCTCGGTCTGCGGCGGTTCGCTGTCGCTGATGGATGCCGGCGTGCCCCTGCGCCGTCCGGTGGCCGGCATCGCCATGGGCCTCATCCTCGAGGGTGAGCGCTTCGCGGTCCTGTCCGACATCCTGGGCGACGAGGATCACCTCGGCGACATGGACTTCAAGGTGGCCGGCACGGACGAGGGCGTGACCTCGCTCCAGATGGACATCAAGATCGCCGGCATCACCGAGGAGATCATGCGGGTCGCCCTCGACCAGGCGAAGGACGGGCGCGCCCACATCCTGCTGGAGATGGCCAAGGCTCTGACCGACGCCCGGCCGGAGCTGGGCGAGTACGCCCCGCGCATCGAGACGATGCAGATCCCGACCGACAAGATCCGCGACGTGATCGGCACCGGCGGCAAGGTGATCCGCGAGATCGTCGAGAAGACCGGGGCCAAGATCAACATCGAGGACACCGGCATCGTGAAGATCGCCTCGGCCGACGGCAAGGCGATCAAGGCGGCCTACAACTGGATCCGCTCGATCGTCGCCGAGCCCGAGAACGGCATGATCTACGACGGCACGATCGTGAAGTGCATGGAGTTCGGCGCCTTCGTGAACTTCTTCGGCGCCAAGGACGGCCTCGTCCACATCTCGGAACTCGCCGTCCAGCGGGTCGCCAAGGTGACGGACGTCGTCAAGGAAGGCGACAAGGTCAAGGTGAAGTTCCTCGGTCAGGACGACCGCGGCAAGATCCGTCTGTCCATGCGCGTCGTCGATCAGCAGACCGGCGAGGACATCACCGAGAAGGTGAAGTCCGAGCGCGAGTCCAGCCGCAGCGACCGGGACGGCGAGCCCCGGCGCGAAGATAACGGCGGCCGCCACCGCGGCGAGCGCCGCCGCGACTCCGCCGGCGAGTGATTGTTCGGGACTGTCCCGCGCGGGCTTCGGTCGGCGCGGGTTGTGATGCGAGAGGCGCGGTCCCCCGGGGCCGCGCCTTTTTCGTATGCGGCCCTTCAGAGACCGTGCCGCAGGTCTTCGAGCAGCGGCCGCAGCTTATATTTGCGCTTATGCGTCTCGATCAGGCCCTCGATCCGGCGCGTCCAGTCGTCAAAACGGTCAGCCGCGTCGTAGGCCTGTAGGGCGCAGCGGAGCCATGTGGCGGCCTCTTCGTATTGGCCGGCCTGGCCCTGATCCATGATCGCTGTGGCCCGCGCCTCCGCGAGCGCGATCACCCAGTCGGGGTGGCTCGCATGGGCCGCCTCGGCGAGGCGCAAGAGCTCGCTGGAATGGGTTCCAAAGCTGTTCTTCGCAGCGGCGACAGCCGCGTCGATCATCCCCTCGTCCAGGAAGATCGCGACGCGGTCCACAGCCCTCTCGGCCTCCGACAATCGGGCGAGCAGGACGTCGCGGTCCGAGGGCCAAGCCTTGCCGGCGACCGCCTTGGCGGCATCGAAATCCGCCTTCGCGAACGTCGCCTCGAAGGCCGTCCGGGCCGCCCGCCGGGCTAGCGCCCCCCGGGCCTCGTCCCGCAGCCAGCGGGCCAAGGGCACCACGGAGCGGTTCGGATGCCCGAGCTCAAGGTTCTCGGCCTCGTCCTGCCCGAGCCCGAGGCCCGCCTCCCCAACGGCCAGGGCCTCCTTGCCGTGGCCGGCGTCCTTGAGAACCTGCGCGAGGTCGAGGGCTTCCGCCGGGCTGGTGAAGGTGGCCTCGGCATGCGCCACGGCCTCCGCGATCCGCCCGAGCCGGGCCAGCTTGCCGGCGACCCGCGCCTGCGCGCCGGCCGCCCGGGCGAGGTTCAGATAGGCCTCGTCCTGCCCGCTCGCGTCGAGCACGCGCAGCCGCACCTCCGTCAGAATGCGGTCTGCGAAATCCGCACCCTCCGGCGGCCAGGGTCCGGGGCCGCCGTCGAGGACGGCCTTCAGCGCCGGGTCGTCCCACCCCGTCTCCAGCGCCTGGATCGCCACCGCGAAGCTCTCGGGCCCGTAATCCGAGATCCGCGCCTCCCAGCCCGCCAGCGTGTCGCGCAGGGCGACGCGCGCCTTCGGATCGAGATCCCCCATCAGCACGGCCTCGGCCATCATCCGACCGAGGTCCTCAAACAGCAGATAGCTCGTCTCGTCATCCTCGTAGCCGTAGTCGAGCCAGTCCTCGACCAGCGGTTCGGCCACCGCTTCGAGAATGCGCAGAGCGTTGCGGCCGTCGCCGGCTTCGAGGAACGGGACCGCCTTCTCCACCAGGGCGCGCAACTCGGCTTCATCGCCGTCGGCCCGGTAGCCGGCCCAGTAATTCGCCCGGCGGCCGTGCCCGGCGAGCAGGTTGCGGGCACGGTCGGCGATCGGCTGCGGGTCGATCGTGCCGTCTGCCGATGCTGCGTGCGGAGCGGTGGTGAGCTCCATCGCGATCCAGTCGATCAGGTCGGGGTCGCTGGTGGCTCGCCGCTGGATCAGATCCACGAGGGCATCCCGGTCGAGGGGTGCGAGCAGATCGGCCAGTGGCGGACGCTCGTCGAGGGCTTGCGGTGCCTCGATCAGCGTCAGAAGAGCCGCGATCACGTGCTTGCAGGCGCCTCCCCACTCGTAGGGGCAGGTGCAACTGGTCTGCGCGATACGGCCGTCCTCGATTCGGAGGACGACGCGATAGGGATCGATCTCGCTGCCCGCCACCTCGGCGGTGATCGTATCGCCCCGGGCCACGAGGCCGGAGACCGCACCGTCCTGATGATAAGCGAGGCCGCGCTCGCGTATCTCGGGAGAGGCGAGGTCGGCGATCGCGGATGGTTTCGGCAGCTTGCGCGCCATGCACGCCTCCATCGTGCGCGGCTGAAGGAACGCAGGCCCCGCGCCCGCGTTCGAACCGCGACCTCACAGCGGGACTCTTTCATGGCCAACGATATGATCAATGAAATCTTCAGCGGGCAGCCGAACCTGACCACCACCGAGCGGGCCGTGTCGGTCGCGCTGGGCCTCGGGATCGCGGCGGCGGCGGCGCAGCCCCGGCCGAACAAGATCCTCAGCCTGCTGGCATTGGTCGTCGGCGTCGGCCTGGCAGTGCGCGGCGCCACCGGCCACTGCGCCGTCAAAGCGGCCGCCGAACACCTCTGAGCGTTCCGCGGAGCCACGGGCCGCCTGAGCATCGTCGTTGCACGAGAGCCGGCGGCCCCCTTCGGGACGATGCGGTAGGCCACAAAAAAGGGGCGCCCTGCGGGGCGCCCCTTCGCGTTCCGGCGTACCGGACTTGGTCAGATAGTCGTGCTGCGGCGGCCGGCGATCATGCCGTAGATGAACAGCACCACGACGGCGCCCACGACGGCTCCGATGAAGCCCGCGCCCTGGTTCGGTCCGTACCAGCCGATGGCCTGGCCCAGGAAGGTCGCCACGAAGGCGCCGACGATGCCGAGGATCGTCGTCAGAATGAAGCCCGACGGCTCGTTCGGTCCGGGCATGAGGAACTTGGCGATGATTCCGGCGAGGAACCCGATGACGATGGTCCAGAGAATACCCATGACGAACCCCAAGGCGTGACAAGCGATGCCGTGTGAACGCACGTCGGTCGGAAGCGGTTGCTCGCAACTGCACATGAGGGGAGAATTTTCCGCCGGTTCCCGCGGCGCGTCGGCGCGCGGCCCTTTACGGCCGGCCCCGAGCCGCGGCAGATACCGGCGTTTCGCCGGCTGGAGACTAGAACTAGAATGAGCATCGAACGGATCGAACCGGGCTCGCGGATGTCGCAGGGCGCCGTCCACGGCAACACCATCTACCTCGCCGGCCAGGTGGCATCCGACCCGGTCGGCACCGGGGTCACCGCTCAGACCCAGAACATCCTGGTACAGATCGACCGGTTGCTCGCCGTCGCCGGCAGCGACAAGGATCACATCCTGTCGGCAACGATCTACCTCGCCGACATCGGCCATTTCGCCGAGATGAACGCCGCCTGGGATGCCTGGGTGTCCAAGGATCACCCGCCGGCGCGCGCCACCGTCGAGGCGCGGCTGTGCGATCCGCAATATCTCGTCGAGATCGTTATCGTCGCCGCGAGGCTGGCGTGATCGCGGCCGGGACGGGCCGAGTCGGACGATCGCTCCGGCGCCTCGTCCCAGCCCGCCATCGGGCGGCCCCGCGCGTGGGAAACGGCTTTCGGTCCCGGATGGCGGCGCTGTTTGCCGCCCTCCTCATCCTCGGCCCGGCCGCGCCCGTGCGGGCCGTGGAGGAGCGGGTCGTCAACATCTACAACTGGTCGGACTACATCGACCCGAAGGTGCTCGACGCCTTCACCCGGGAGACCGGGATCAAGGTCGTCTACGACACCTACGACAACAACGAGATACTCGAGACCAAGCTGCTGGCCGGCCGCTCCGGATACGACATCGTCGTGCCCTCGGGGCCCTATCTCCAGCGGCTGATCCGGGCCGGCGCCTTCATGCCGCTCGACAAGGCGAAACTGAGGAACCTCGGCAACCTTTGGCCCGAGATCGCGAGCCGGCTTTCCGTCTACGACCCCGGTAACACCTACGCGGTCGACTACATGTGGGGCACCACCGGCATCGGCTACAACGTCGCCGCCGTGCGCGAGCGCCTGGGTGCCAACGCGGCCCTGAACTCCTGGACCGTCGTCCTCAATCCCGCATCCGCGAACAAGCTCAAGGATTGCGGGATCATGATGCTCGACAGTCCCGAGGATCTGATTCCCAGCATGCTGCCGGTCTTCGGCGCAAAAGCCGATTCCAAGCGCTGGGACGACCTGACCCTGGTCACGGACGCGCTCTACAAGGTCCGGGGCACCGTGCGGAAGTTCCACGCCTCGGAATACATCCAGGCGCTGGCCAACGGCGATATCTGCGTGGCGGTCGGCTATTCGGGCGACGTGCTGCAGGCCAAGCGCCGGGCCGAGGAGGCCAAAAACGGCATCGAGATCGCGTATGTCGTGCCCAAGGAGGGGGCGCTGATGTGGTTCGACACCTTCGCGATCCCGAAGGATGCCGCTCACCCGGCCGAGGCCCTGGCCTTCATCGACTACATGCTGCGGCCCGAGGTGGCGGCGGCCAACACCAACTTCGTGGCCTATGCCAGCGGCAACCTCGCAGCGAAGAAGTTCGTGAAGCCCGAGATCTTGAGCAATCCCGGCATCTACCCCGACGAGGCGACAATGCAGCGCCTGTCGATCAACACCGCCTGGGACGACCGCACCCAGCGCTACGTCACCCGGCTCTGGACCCGGGTCCGTACCGGGCGCTGAAAAGAGAGGCCCGGCGCCGCTCGATGCGCCGGGCCTCTGGGGCGGGTCTAGTTCTTCAGGTCGTCCGGCACCTTGCCGCCGTTCTCGGCAAGCTTCTTCATCACCTGCTTGTGCAGCCAGATGTTCATCGACGCCGAGTCGTCCTTGTCGCCGGTGTAGTGCAGCTCGTCGGCGAGCTGCTTGCGCTCGGACAGGCTCGACTCGAGGCCGAGCAGCTTCATCAGGTCCACGATCGAGTGGCGCCAGTCGAGCTTCTGCCCGTTCTTCTCGGCGAGGCCGGTGAGCACCGCCTCCACGTCCACCGGCTCGCCGGTGCCCGTGCTGCCGGGGGCCGAAGGCGTACCCGAGCCGGCCGAGCCGCTGGCGGAGCCTGACGTGGACGCGGGCGCGGCGTCCGCGGAACCGCCGCCGAACGGATGGAGGATCTTGCCGACGATGCTGCCGAGGAGGCTCATAGGTCCGCTCCGATAATCGAGGCCCGACCTGTGCGCCGGGCGGGCTGTCAACCGGTTGTCGGCCCAGGCGTTCCGAGAATCGGTCTGCGCGGCGCCGAGACTATCCGCGGGCGCCGTGCAGCGCGATCCCCAGCAGAGTCAGGCCGAGGACCAGGAAGATGCCGCTCCAGCGTTCGAGGACGACGGCGCGCGCCGGGTCGCGCAGCGAAAGACTCGCCAGACCCACACTGCAGACTAAGCACCCCAGGCTCATCGCGATAACCGACACGTTCCTTGTGGTCCGAACTCGACGGGTCCAGCCTTAATCAGATCTGGCCGCTGTGCGGCACCGAAGACCACGTAGTCAACGGAAAATGCACAGGGTTCGAGCTGAACAGGCTGGGTCGAGCGTGAACCTCTGACGCTCTCGATTTGAATATCAGTCGGAAAATCAATCCTGTCGCACCGCATTTGAAGGATATGTCGGTCGGATATTCGATTTTGGTTCCCCGTTGGTGTCGGCAGACGGCATGAACCGGCTAGGCCCACCGGATGAGGATCGAAGCACTCGCCTACCCCGCGGCAACCGGGGGTTCGACGCTCAACCCGCGCGCGACAGCGCGTCGGCGAGCACCGCACGCTCCTCCGCGAGCGTGCCGCTCGGCACCGGGCGGCCGGCGCGGTCGTACCAGTAGCGCGCGTTGCCGGCATCGCCCTCGATCCGGTGGAGATGGGCGTGCACCCAGGCGGCCTCCGGCCCAGAGGCGTCCTGGACCAGGGCATGCGCCCGCGCCCAGGCGGCGTCGGCAGTCTCGCTGCCATCCTTGGCGAGCCACCAGAGGGCTGCGAGCGGCGCGGGCCAGGCCGAAGGCGGCTCGGATTCCGTCAACGTCGCCCCGAAGGCGGCCGGCAGGGTCTCGGTCATCGGGCACTCCTCCCCATCCGCGACGGGTCAGCCTCCGGCTGCGCGCTCCGGCAGCCAGCGGCTGCGACGCTGGCGGGCGGACCACGCGTAGCGGGTATCGCCGTCGAGGCGGTCGAGATGGTCCGAAAGCCGGTTGCGTTCAAGCCAGGCGAGCGCGGCCTCGAGTTCGGGCAGGGTCATGGTCGCGCGGCCCTTGCCGAGCACGCGTTTCAGAACCGCATTGTAGCGATGCGCGAGGTTGCCGCCGCGGGGAACGCGCAGCGACGCCTCGTCCTCCACGGCCTGGCCCGCCACCGCGACGGCGAGCCGCTGGCGCAGGGTCCGCTCGGTGACCGAGGGCGGCTCGGGCGCAGGGGCCACCGGGGCCGGCTCGGCGAGGCGCGGGCGCAGCAGGGCGTAGCGGAGCCCGATCGCGTTGCTCTCCAGCGGCGTGATCCCCCCGGGATCCTCGTCCCGCCACGGGGTCCGCTCCGGCACGAGCGCGGTGGCCGGCCGCTCGCGCTTGGGCCGCACGCTGCTGCCCTGCTCGGTCTCCAACTCCAGGCGGAACCGGGCGAAGAGCGGATCGTCCGGGTGGAAGATCAGCGCCTGCTGGTTGTCGTAGGGGCCGGCATGCGGATCGACCCGGGTGGCCCGGGCCAGCATCTGCTCGAGCCAGGGCCGCGAGCGGATATGCGTCAGGGCCGCCACCACGGCGACCTCGGGGGCGTCGAGCCCCTCGTAGGCCATTGCCACCGTGACCAGCACGGCGGGCTCCGCGGTCAGGCGGAACGCCGCCAGGGCCGCGTGGGCGTCGCCCTGGCCGGACGTCGCCAGGCGGACGTCGCGCTCGCCCTGCCCGGCCGGCATCCAGCTCCGCAGGGTCGTCAGGTAGGTGCGTGCGCTGGCCTGGTCCGGGGCGACCACGAGCAGCTTGCCGAGCCCCCGCGCCATTTCGCCGGCCGGCAGGTCGCGTTCGAGCCGGCGCCGGGCGCGCAGGCGCTTGGTCGCGAAGAAGGATTCGCTCAGGAGATCCCGGGCGAAGCCGGTGCGCAGGGCCGTGAACAGGGCCGGCCGGGTGGTGACCCGCACCGAGCCGGCACCCAGCCGGTGCGGCCCGACCCGGGGGCTGTCACCCGCGATCCGGCCGCCTTCGAGCCAACTCGCCTCGCCGTCGATCGCCCCGAAGGTGACCGGGAGCACCGCCCGCTCGGCCAGCGCCTGCGAACGCGAGTAGCCGATCACCGCGAGCCCCGGCGCTTCCAGGTCCAATTCCGGTCCGCGGCCGAGGGCGGACGGCCGGTAGGGCAGGCCGAGGATGCGCCGCCCGTCCGCCCGCTCCAGGGTGCCGGACAGGAACAGGCCGATCTCCGCCGCCTCCATCACGGGCAGCATCGCCCGGGACCACGCCCCGGCCTCGGCCTCCTCGGCGCAGGATTCATCCGCGCCGGGACGCCCCGGGACCGGCAGGTGGTGGACCTCGTCGATCACCAGCAGTGTGCGATGGGCCCGTGCCTCCGCCAGGTGCAAAGCCGGGGCGGCCGCCACCGCTTGATAGGTCGTGACGTAGCCGGCGAGGCCCCGGGCGGGATCGCGCTCGTTGTCGGCCGCGCGGACGCTGAGCGCATGCCCGAACGTCGCCCGCCAGAGCGGATCGGCGAAGGCCTCCTCGGCCTGGAGGCGTAGGGAATCCCGAGGCACCACCCAGACCACGCGGTCCACTCGGCCCGCCGCGATCAGCGTATGCGCCGCGATCACGGGCAGCAGCGACTTGCCGCCGCCGGGCGTCACCGCCGCCAGGATCTTCTGGACATGCCCCGCCTGCCCGCTCGCCATGGCCGCCACGAGGGCCATCAACGTACGCTGGTGCGACCGCAGGGACGGGGTGGGACGGGTCAAGGGCCGGTGAAACAGGGCGACATCCGCGCACCGTGGCCGATCCGGATTCTTTTGTGAATCCCTGGGGACACGGAACGTTCGCGTTTTCGTCCCGGGTGATGAGGTGGCGTTCGCCGGTTCGGTTGGAAGGAGCCGCTGCGCGGCGCGTCCCATGCTGGGTCCGGGGCGTATTCCGCTGGCACTGCATGCGCCCGTGAAAGAGCGCGGCGATTCATCCGGCACCGCCCCTTTCCCGGACAAGTGGAGCGGAGCGGAAGCTGATCCGGGACCCGGCACGGGACCTGCCGCGCAGCGGCTCCGAAATCCTCAACCCCGGAGAAGCGTCGTAAACGCGCCCCGGGAGGCGGGATCCGGCCATGACAAGCGTTGACACCCGGCCAGCCCCTCACCATAAGGGCGCCGCGGGTGAGAAACCCGCCTTGGGGGAATGTCCCGAGCGGCAAAGGGGGCGGACTGTAAATCCGCTGCGTAAGCTTCGTAGGTTCGAGTCCTACTTCCCCCACCAAGCTTTTTCGAAAAGCCTGCCCGATCAGCCCTGCTTCGCCAGGGCCGCCTCGATGCGCGCGGCGGCCGCGGCCGAGAACCCCTTTCCGGCCAGCCCCTGCCCGGCGGCCGCCTGACCGGTAAGATTGCGCCGCTTGCCCTCCGGCAGGTGCGTCTTGCGCAGGGCGTGCGCGTCGCGGTGGCTGGCATGGGTGATCGCGATAGCCAGCGCGTCGGCGGCGTCGGCGACGCGGAATTCGGCCTTCGGGAGCAGGAAGCGGACCATCGCCTGGATCTGCACCTTCTCGGCGTGGCCGGAGCCGGCCACCGTCTTCTTGATCAGGTTGGCGGCGTACTCGAACACCGGGAGGCCGGCGAGCGCCGGCACCACCAGTGCCATGGCCCGGGCATGGCCGAGCTTGAGCGTCGCCTGGGCGTCCTTGTTGACGAAGGTCTCCTCCACGGCGACCTCATCGGGTGTCTGCGCCGCGACGATGCGCCCGATCCCTTCGAACAGTTCGCGCAGGCGCAGCGCCAGCGGCAGGTCGCCGTCCGAAGTGACGACCCCGCAATCGCCGTAGGTCAGCTTGCTGCCCTGCGCGGTGATCAGGCCCCAGCCGGTGCGGCGGAGCCCCGGGTCGATCCCCAGGATGCGAATGATGCTGCTCATGACGCTCCAGGGCTTTTTGTCTCGTCCATCGTCGTGTTCCGAAAGGCGGCCGCGTCCTTTCCGGCCGGCTGCCCTCGACGATCGGCCCGAGCGTGCCGTACGTATCGTGAACGCCTGGTTTCACCAAGGGACCGGGATTCAGGGAGCCCGACCATGAGCGCGTCAGCACCGATCAGCCGCTTCCCGGTGCCGAAGCTGTCCGAGATGCCCGAGGATCTGCGCGCCCGCATCGCCCTGGTGCAGGAGAAGGCGGGCTTCGTGCCCAACATCTTCCTGGCATTGGCTCACCGCCCGGACGAGTTCCGCGCCTTCATGGCCTATCACGACGCGCTGATGGACAAGCCCGGCGGCCTCACCAAGGCCGAGCGCGAGATGATCGTGGTCGCCACCAGCGCGGCCAACAATTGCCTCTACTGCGTGATCGCCCACGGGGCGATCCTGCGGGTCCGGTCCAAGAACCCGCTGCTCGCCGACCAGGTCGCGGTCGCCTACGCCAAGGCCGACATCACCCCGCGCCAGCGCGCGATGCTGGCCTTCGCGCTGAAGGTGGCGCAGGAGGCCCACACGGTCGAGGCCGAGGACCACGCCGTGCTGGCGGGCCACGGTTTCAGCCCGGACGACATCTGGGACATCGCGGCGATCACCGCCCTGTTCGCCCTGTCGAACCGGCTGGCCAGCGTGACGGAGCTGCGGCCGAACGACGAGTTCTACACGATGGGACGGTGAGGCGCCCTCACCCGCGGCGGCCGAGCAGGATCATCGCCGTGCCAGCCAGGCACACGGCGCCGCCGGCGAGGTCCCAGCGGTCCGGCCGCTGCCCTTCCGCGAGCCACAGCCACAGCACCGAGGCGGCCACGTAGACTCCGCCATAGGCCGCGAAGGCGCGCCCCGCCGCCGGGCTGTCCACCAGGGTCAGCAGGCCGGCGAACGCCACCAGGGAGGCGGTCCCCGGCAGGGCCCACCAGGCCGAGCGGCCGAGCCGGAGCCAGGCCCAGAAGGCGAAGCATCCGGCGATCTCCGCGAGGGCGGCGCCGGCATAGGCGAGGAGCGTCATCGCACGAGCTTTTGCACGGGAATCAAACTGGGGCGAGCCGGGATGGATCGACTGGCCGACCATGAATCCTCGGAAGACTTTCAATCGAAGTGCAAGATGCTCCCGCGCCCAAGATCGGCTAAGACCGATCCCGATCGCTTCCGCGTGCTTCCCGGGCCCCCGCCCGATCCACCGCCCCCGGCCATGTCAGACCCGATCGAGACCGCCCGCCTCCAAGTCCTCCACAGCTACGGCATCCTCGATACGCCGCGTGAGCCGGCCTTCGACGACATCGTCACGCTGGCGACGCAGATCTGCGCGGTGCCGGTGGGTCTCGTCAGCCTCGTCGCGGCCGACCGGCAATGGTTCAAGGCCCAATGCGGCTTCCCGTCCTGCGAGACGCCCTTGAGCCAGTCGGTCTGCGCCCACGCGCTGACCGCCGCGGACGGGCTGCTGGTGATCCCCGACCTGACCGCCGATCCGCGCACCCGCGAGAACACCCTGGTGACGGGGGCGCCGTTCATTCGGTTCTATGCCGGGGCGGTGCTGCGGACCGATGACGGCGTCTCGCTCGGAACCCTGTGCGTGATCGACACGGCGCCTCGGCCGGACGGGTTGAAGCCGGATCAGGCCTTCGCCCTGCGGGCGCTGGCGCGGCAGGTGATGGCGCAGCTGGAACTGCGCCGCGCAGTCCGGGAGCGGGAGGGGGCGCTGGCCGCCGAGCGCCAGGTCCGCGACGCCCTGGCGGTCTCGGAGGAGCGCTACCGCCTCTCGTCACGGGCGACCACGGACCTGATCTGGGACTGGAACCCGCAGACGGGCCGGATCCACTGGGATGAGGGCTTGTCGGCTTTGTACGGATATCAGCCGGCGGAAATCGAGCCGAGCAACGATTGGTGGTACGCGCATATCCATCCCGAGGATCGCGACCGCGTCCGCCGCAGCGTCCAGGCGGCCATCGACGGCGCACCCCTGCGCTGGAGCCAGGGATACCGGTTCCGGCGGGCCGACGGGAGCTATGCCACCGTCCTCAACCAGGCGATCATCGTCCGGGGCTCGGAAGGCAGAGCCACCCGGATGACCGGCGTGATGCTGGATGCGACGCAGCAGGCCGAGGCCGACGCGCATCGCGAGATGCTCAGCCAGGAACTCAGCCACCGGCTCAAGAACACCCTGGCGATGGTCCAGGCGATCGCCTCGCAGACCCTGCGGGACGCTCCCGACGTCGCGTCGGCCCGCGACGCCCTGCTGCAGCGCCTTCTGGCGCTCGGCAAGGCGCACGACATCCTGCTCGCCGGCAATGCCGAGCGGGCCGGCATGGAGGCGGTGATCCGCGGGGCCCTGGCGCTCCACGACAATGCCCGCGCCGGCCGCCTGCGGATCGAGGGGCCGCCCCTAGACATCGGGCCCAAGGCGGCCCTCGCCCTGGCGCTGATGATCCATGAGTTGGCGACCAACGCGGCGAAGTTCGGGGCCCTCTCGGCGGCGGCCGGCGCTGTCGGCGTCACCTGGCAGATCGAAACCCGGGGTGACAATCCGCACCTTCGCCTCAGCTGGGCCGAGTCCGGTGGGCCCCCGGTGACCGCGCCTTCGCGCAAGGGGTTCGGCACCCGCCTGATCGAGCGCGCCTTCGCGGGCACGGTCGCTGGGGACGTCGCCCTGGATTACCGGGAGACCGGCCTGCTCTGCGTCCTCACCGCGCCGCTGGCCGGTTTCCAGGGCAAGGACGGGATTTTGAACTGATGGGTGGCCCTGCTCGACGTTAAGCCAGCGACAACGAAAAACCGGTCGAGTGGGGCCATGAGCGCGCGCGACACGGCCGACGACCTGATCCTGCTTCCGGGCGATGCGCACCTGCGCGAGGCGGTCCATGCCTGGGTCGACGGGCTGGCGCGGGAGCGGCGGATGTCGCCCAACACGGTGGAGGCCTACAGCCGGGACCTGCGCCAGTTCCTGGTCCACCTGGCCTCGCGCCTCGGCACCCCGACCATCCCGATGCTGGTGGCCCTGAAGGTGCGCGACATCCGCGCCTTCATGGCCGCCCGCCGGGCCGAGGAGGTGTCCGGCCGCTCGCTGATGCGGATGCTGGCGGGGTTGCGCTCGTTCGGACGCTTCCTGGAGCGCGAGGGCTACGGCAGCGTCTCGGCGCTCGGCGGCGTGCGCGCGCCCAAGGTCCCGCGGCGGCTGCCCCGGCCTATGCCCATCGCCGCCGCGGTGGCACTCACCGACACGGCCATCCGGGCCGGCGAGGAACGCGAACCCTGGGTGCTGGCCCGGGACGCCGCGGTCCTGGCCTTGCTCTACGGCGCGGGCCTGCGCATCTCAGAGGCCCTCGGTCTCACCCGGCGCGACGCGCCGCTCCCCGGCAGCGATCAGGTCACGGTGCTCGGCAAGGGCGGCAAGCAGCGCATGGTGCCGATCCTGCCCGTGGTGGCGAAGGCGGTGGCCGACTACGTCGCCGCCTGCCCGGTGCCGCTGCCGCCGGAGGGGCCGCTCTTCGTGGGGGCCCGCGGCGGGCCGCTTTCGCCGCGCATCATCCAGTACACGGTGGCCCGCGCCCGGGGGGCGCTCGGCCTGCCCGACAGCGCGACGCCCCATGCCCTGCGCCATTCCTTCGCGACGCATCTGCTCGCCCGGCAGGGCGAGCTGCGGGCGATCCAGGAACTGCTCGGCCACGCCTCCCTGTCGACCACGCAGCTCTACACCCAGGTCGACGCCGCCCGGCTGATGAGCGCCTACACGGCTGCGCATCCGCGGGCGGGCCGTTGATCTAGACTATCGACGATAGTGCAAACGGCTAATTGCACGGGTTTTTCGCCTGGATAGTCCGTAGACGTGGCTTATTGGGTCGCCTTTTAAGGGGTTCGTCATCACCTGCATCCATGCTCTGGATTGGGGGATGCGGTTGTCGGGGCGTAGCCATGGAGCTTGATCAGGCGAGGTCGCCGGCGCGCGTCGCGATCGCGGATTGCGATGCGGGACGCCGCGCCGCCCTGCGGGCGATCGTCGAACGCTTCGACCCCCACGCCGTGATCGACGAGGCCACGTCGGGTCAGGCGCTGTGCGACATCCTCCTGCAGAAACGCCCGAGCCTCGCCTTCGTGGGGCTCCAACTCGCCGACCTGAGCGGACCCGAGGCCGTCGCGGTCGCGCGCCGGGCCGGCGCCGAGCCGCCCTGCCTCGTCCTGGTCGCCAACCGGGTGCTGCCACACTGGCAGGAGATCGCCCAGAGCCTCGGCGCCTACGAGGTGCTGAAGACGCCGCTCGATCCCGGCCATATCGAGCAATTGCTGCATGCCGATGCCCGCCGCCGCACCCCGACCCGGGCGCTGCTGGCCTGCTCGTCGCCCGCAGGCCGGACCGCGATCAGCCGGGTGGTGGCCCGCAGCGGCTTCGCGATCGCGCTCGAGGAGACCAATTGCGGCCGCCACGCCTTGAGCCAGCTCAAGCTCGGTGCCTACGATTTCGCCTTCCTCGACGTGAAGCTCGGCGGCATCGAAGGGATGGAACTCGCCTGCCAGATCCAGCCCCTCGGGCTGCCGACCCGGATCACCCTTCTGACCACCTCGGAGCTGGAACCGATCGCCCAGGCGGGGCGCTATTTCGGTGTCGACGCGGTGCTGCGGATGCCGTTCTACGCCCGCGACATCGACCTTGCGCTGCACAACGCCCTGGGCCTGCGCCGGCCGTATCTCCTGAACGCTCTGACGGCGCCGCCGGCCCCGAGCGCACTCCTGCGGATCGCCGACCTTCCGAACGCCCGGCGCAAGATCGCCTGATCCTGCGCCGGGTTCTGCCGATCAGACGTGGATGGCGCGCTTGGACACGGCGAGCGCCGCTTCCTTCACCGCTTCGGTCAGCGTCGGGTGCGCGTGGCAGGTGCGGGCGATGTCCTCGGAGGAGGCGCCGAACTCCATCGCCACCGCGACCTCGGCGATCAGGTTGCCGGCATCCGCGCCCACGATGTGCACGCCGAGAACCCGGTCGGTCTGGGCGTCGGCCAGCACCTTCACGAAGCCCTCCGTGGTGCCGTTCGCCTTGGCGCGGCCGTTGGCTGTGAACGGGAATTTTCCCGCATTGTAGGCGATGCCGTCCTTGGTCAGCTCCTCCTCGGTCTTGCCGACGGAGGCCACCTCCGGGAACGTGTAGACCACGTTCGGGATCACGCCGTAATTGACGTGGCCGGACTGGCCGGCCAGCATCTCGGCGATGGCGACGCCCTCGTCCTCCGCCTTGTGGGCGAGCATCGGCCCGGCGATCACGTCGCCGATCGCGTAGATGCCGGTGACGTTGGTGGCGTAGTGGGCATCCGTGAGGATCCGGCCCTTGTCGTCGCGCTGCACGCCCACCGTGTCGAGGCCGAGGCCCTCGGTGTAGGGCACCCGGCCGATCGCCACGAGGACGACGTCCGCCTGCAGGCTCTCCGCCTCGCCGCCCGCGGCCGGCTCCACGGTGACGTTCGCACCCTTCTTGCCGACCTCGACGCCGGTCACCTTGGTGGACAGCTTGAGCTGGATGCCCTGCTTGGTCAGGATCCGCTGGAACTGCTTGCCGACCTCTCCGTCCATGCCGGGGAGCACCCGGTCAAGATACTCCACCACGGTGACCTCGGCGCCGAGCCGACGCCAGACCGAGCCGAGCTCCAGACCGATCACCCCGGCGCCGATGACCAGGAGCTTCTTCGGCACCCGGTCGAGCTCCAGGGCGCCCGTGGAGGAGACCACGACCTTCTCGTCGATGGTCACGCCCGGCAAGCGCGTCACGTCGGACCCGGTGGCGATGACGATGCTCTTGGTCTCGAGCATCTGGTTGCCGCCATCCTCGGACACGACCTCGACTCGGCCGGCGCCCGCGATCTTGCCGGTGCCGTGGAAGGTGTCGACCTTGTTCTTCTTCAGCAGGAACTCGACGCCCTTGGTGTTGCCGGCGACACCCTCGGCCTTGAAGCTCATCATCTTCTTCAGATCGAGCTTCACGCCGCTGACCTCGATGCCGAGGTCGGGGAAATGCTTGGTCGCCTCCTCGAACGCCTCGGAGGCGTGCAGCAGCGCCTTCGACGGGATGCAGCCGACGTTGAGGCAGGTGCCGCCGTGGGTCGCCCGCTTCTCGACCACGGCGGTCCGCAGGCCGAGCTGCGCCGCGCGGATCGCGCAGACGTAGCCGCCTGGGCCGGTGCCGATGACGACGAGATCGTAGGACATGAGAATTCGCTTCCGGTCGGTCATGCCGCCTGGGGCGGTCGAAGAGAAAGGGGTATCGAGGGCGGCTTAGCGGCCGCCGGCGACGTCGAGGATGGCGCCCGTGGTGTAGGCGGCCTCCTCCGAGAGCAGCCACGCGATCGGCGCGGCGACCTCCTCGGCGGTGCCGGCGCGGCCCATCGGGACGCCGGGCCCGAGGCGCTCGACCCGGTCGGGCTCGCCGCCGCTCGCATGAATCTCGGTGGCGATGATGCCGGGCGCCACCGCGTTGACGCGGATGCCCTCCCCGGCCACCTCGCGGGCGAGCCCAATGGTCAGCGAGTCGATCGCGCCCTTTGAGGCGGCGTAATCGACGAACTGGCCGGGGCCGCCGAGGCGGGCCGCCACCGAGGACAGGTTGACGATGGCGCCCCCTGCCCCGCCGCGCTTGTTCGACATGCGCCGCACCGCCTCGCGGGCGCATAGGAAGCTCCCGACCACGTTGGTGGTCATCATGCGCTGGAGCCGGGCCGCGCTCATGTCGGCCACGTCGGATTTCATGTCGACCACGCCCGCGTTGTTCACGAGCGCCGCGAGCCGGCCGAGCCCGTCCGCGGCCTGGAACAGCGCCAGCACGTCGGCCTCGACGCCGACATCGCTGCGCACGGCCAGGGCCTTGCCGCCCTTGGCGGTGATCGCATCCACCACCGCCTGTGCCGCGGCCGCGTCCGACACGTAGCTCAGGCAGATCGCGTAGCCGCGCTCCGCGAGCAACAGCGACACAGCCCGCCCGATGCCGCGGCTGCCGCCCGTGACGATGGCGACGGATCCAAGCGACGTGGTCAAAGCTCGGCTCCCGTTGATTCCCGCGGCTGGCCGACAAGCGTTTGACGGTCAATATAGGTGGGCAGTCGTGTGTGCTCGTCGAGGATCGCAGTAGCGAGCTGCGCCTCAGTCAGATTCAAGGCCCCGGTCAGATCCGCGCCCCGCAAGATCGCACCGCTCAAGCGTGCATCTTGGAAGTCCGAGTTTCGAAACGCGGCCCCGCTCGCATCGATTCGAGACAGGTCCGCGCGCCGCAGGTCGGCGTTGCTGAGATCCGTGTGACGGAGAAAAGCGCCCTGAAGATTGACGATCGGGTGGGGGCTAGAATTCGCCTGATGGTTCATCGGCAGCGATCCTCATGCGCAACGTCTCGACAATAGCCCTTACGTCGATGGGCGGTTCCGACTCCTCGTAACGCGACCGCCTCTCGCGAAGGTGTGCCTGCAAGAGTTCGAAGACCGGATCTGCGAGGTCGGGAAAATCGCGCCCGATCTCGCGAAGAACATAGATAGCCGCCAGTCGGACTTCGAGCTGTCCGTCGCCGAGTTGCCCCGCCGCGCGGTTGAAGAGTTCCGTGACGTGGGCACGCCGCGCCAACTCCACCTGCGTTGCAGCCGACCCGGCCTGCTTCACTTCTGGTGCAAGCTTTCGCCACGCCAGTGCCGCCCCAACCAGCGCCGCGAGGGCCAGTCACAGATTTCGCACGATCTCCAAGACGAACACCCATGTCTGCATCCGGATGATCTACCGCGGGATCACAGATCCAGCACGAGCCGGGCCGGATCTTCCAGCGCCTCCTTCACCCGCACCAGGAAGGTCACGGCCTCCTTACCGTCCACGATCCGGTGATCGTATGACAGCGCGAGGTACATCATCGGCCGCGCCTCGATCTTGCCGGCGCGGACCACCGGGCGCTCCTCGATGCGGTGCATGCCGAGGATGCCCGATTGCGGGGCGTTGAGGATCGGGGTCGACATCAGCGAGCCGTAGATGCCGCCGTTGGTGATCGTGAAGGTGCCGCCCTGCATGTCCTCGATGGACAGCTTGCCGTCGCGGGCCTTCTTGCCGAAGCCGGCGATGGTCTTCTCGATGCCGGCGATCGACAGGTCGTCGGCGTTGCGCACCACTGGCACGACCAGGCCCTTATCGGTGCCGACCGCGATGCCGATGTGGTAATAGTTCTTGTAGACGAGGTCCTGCCCGTCGATCTCGGCATTGACCGCCGGCACGTCCTTGAGGGCGCCGATCACCGCCTTGGTGAAGAAGCCCATGAAGCCGAGCTTGGTGCCGTGCTTCTTCTCGAAGATGTCCTTGTACTGGCTGCGTAGCGCCATCACGGCCGACATGTCGACGTCGTTGAACGTCGTCAGCATCGCGGCGGTGTCCTGCGCGTCCTTGAGGCGGCGCGCGATGGTCTGGCGCAGCTTCGTCATACGCACGCGCTCCTCGCGCGCGGCATCGTCGGGCGCGGAAGGCGCGCGCGGCGGGGTCGGTCGGGCCTCCTTGGCGGGGGCGGCGGTCGGGGCCGGGCCCTTGGAGATCGCGCCGAGCATGTCGCCCTTGGTCACGCGGCCGTCCTTGCCCGAGCCGTTGATGCCGGAGGGATCGACGCCGCTCTCGCGGGCGAGCTTGGCCACCGCCGGGCCGTTGTCGCCGGTCGAGCGCTGCTGGGAGGCCGGGGCGCCGGCGTCGCCGTGGTTGCCATAGCCGGCGGACGATTCCTGGGCGGGCGCCTCGGACTTCGCGGGGGCGGCCGCCTTCGGCGCCTCGCTGCGGCTCTCGGACTTGGTCTCGGCGGCCTCCTTCGGGGCCTCTTTGGCGGCAGCCTTCTTGCCGCCGCCGGAGGCCGCGGCGGCGCCCGCCTCGACGATCGAGCCGAGCAGGGCGCCGGGCTCCACCGTCTCGCCGTCCTTGACCAGGATCTCGCCAAGCTGGCCGGCAGCCGGGGCGTTGACCTCCAGGGTGACCTTGTCGGTCTCGAGTTCGACGATCGGCTCGTCGACCGCGACCGTGTCGCCGGGCTTCTTGAACCAGCGGCCGATGGTGGCCTCGGTCACGGATTCGCCGAGCGTCGGGACGAGGATGTCGGTAGCCATGGTCTTCGCACTTCCGGATCGGTTGGGCCGTGCCGGACGGCCTGGACGTGTTGGGGACGGCGGCCCGAATGGGTCACCGCCGGGTTTTCAAAAAATCAGACCGCCAGCGCCTCGTTGAGGAACGCCTGGAGCTGGGCCTGGTGCTTGGACATCTGGCCCACGGCCGTGGACGCGGAGGCCGGGCGGCCGACGTAGCGGGCGCGCTTCACCGCGGAGCCGGCCTGGCCGAGCACCCATTCGAGGTAGGGCTCGACGAAGGACCAGGCGCCCATGTTCTTGGGCTCCTCCTGGCACCAGACCACGTCCGCGTTGCGGAACCGGCCCATCTCGTTGGCGAGGGCCTTGAGCGGGAACGGGTAGAGCTGCTCGACGCGCATCAGGTAGACGTCGTTCAGGCCGCGCTTCTCGCGCTCCTCCAGCAGGTCGTAGTAGACCTTGCCGGAGCACAGGACGACGCGGCGGATCTTGTCGTCGCGCACCAGCTTGTTGGGCGCGCCCTCCTCCTCGGAATCGTCCCACAGGACGCGGTGGAAGGTCGAACCCTCGGCCAGCGCGTCGAGCGTCGAGACCGCCCGCTTGTGGCGCAGCAGCGACTTCGGCGTCATCAGCACCAGCGGCTTGCGGAAGTCCCGCTTCAGCTGCCGGCGCAGGATGTGGAAGTAGTTGGCTGGGGTGGTGACGTTGGCCACCTGCATGTTGTCCTCGGCGCAGGCCTGGAGGTAGCGCTCCAGGCGGGCGGAGGAATGCTCGGGACCCTGGCCCTCGTAGCCGTGCGGCAACAGCAGCACGAGGCCGGACATGCGCAGCCACTTGCGCTCGCCGCTCGCGATGAACTGGTCCATCACAACCTGGGCGCCGTTGGCGAAGTCGCCGAACTGGGCCTCCCAGAGGACCAGAGCGTTCGGCTCGGCCAGCGAGTAGCCGTACTCGAAGCCGAGCACCGCCTCCTCGGAGAGCATCGAGTTGATGATCTCGATCGAGGCCTGGCCGTCGCGGATGGCGTTGAGCGGCGTGAAGCGCTGCTCGTTCTCCTGGTCGATCACCACGGCGTGGCGCTGCGAGAAGGTGCCGCGCTCGACGTCCTGGCCGGAGAGCCGGACCCGGTTGCCGTCGAGCAGCGTCGCCCCGAAGGCCAGGGCCTCGGCGGTCGCCCAGTCGATGCCGGCGCCGGTCTCAACCGCCTTGGCGCGGTTGTCCATGAACCGCTGGATCGTGCGATGCAGGTGGAAGCCCGGGGGCGCCTGGGTGATCTTGCGGCCGATCTCCTGCAGGGTTTCGGCCGGCACGGCGGTGCGGCCGCGGCGCGGATCGTCGACGTCCTCGTGCACGGCCTTGAAGCCGGACCAGCGGCCGTCGAGCCAATCGGCCTTGTTGGCCTTGTAGTTGGTGGCGACGTCGAGTTCGGTGTCGAGGATCTGGCGGAACTCGGCCTTGCGGGCGTCCAGGGCCTCCTGGTCGAGGGTGCCGTTCTCGACGAGCCGGCGGCCGTAGGTCTCCAGCACCGAGGGATGCTTGCGGATCCGCTGGTACATCTTCGGCTGGGTGAAAGCCGGCTCGTCGCCCTCGTTGTGGCCGAAGCGGCGGTAGCACAGCATGTCGATCACGACCGGCTTGCCGAACTTCTGCCGGTACTCGACCGCCACCTTGGCCGCGAAGGTCACGGCCTCCGGGTCGTCGCCGTTGCAGTGGAAGATCGGCGCCTCGACCATCTTCGCCACGTCCGACGGATAAGGCGAGGAGCGGGAGAAGCGCGGGTCGGTGGTGAAGCCGATCTGGTTGTTGATGATGAAGTGCACCGAGCCGCCGGTCCGGTGGCCCTTCAGCCCCGACAGGCCGAAGCACTCCGCGACCACGCCCTGCCCGGCGAAGGCGGCATCGCCGTGGATCAGAAGCGGCAGCACGCTGGCGCGCTGGATATGCGGCTTGGCCCACTGGTCCTGCTTGGCCCGGACCTTACCGAGCACCACCGGATCGACGATCTCGAGGTGGGACGGGTTGGCGGTGAGCGACAGGTGGACGTTGTTGCCGTCGAAGGCGCGGTCGGACGAGGCGCCCAGGTGGTACTTCACGTCGCCCGAGCCCTCGACCTCCGCCGGCGAGGCGGAGCCGCCCTTGAACTCGTGGAACACCGCCCGGAACGGCTTGGCCATCACGTTGGTCAGCACGTTGAGCCGGCCCCGGTGGGCCATGCCGAGCACGATCTCGCGCACGCCGAGCGCGCCGCCACGCTTGATGATCTGCTCCAGCGCCGGGATCATCGACTCGCTGCCGTCGAGGCCGAAGCGCTTCGTCCCGGTGTACTTCAGGTCCAGGAACTTCTCGAAGCCCTCGGCCTCGATCAGCTTGTTCAGGATCGCGCGCCGGCCCTCGGGCGTGAAGGAGATTTCCTTGTCCTTGCCCTCGATGCGCTCCTGGATCCACGCCTTTTCGGCGGGATCGGAGATGTGCATGAACTCGACGCCGAGCGTCTGGCAGTAGGTCCGCTCCAGGATGTCGACGATCTCGCGGATCGTCCCGAACTGGAGGCCCAGCACATTGTCGAGGAAGATCGGGCGGTCCCAGTCGGCCTCTTCGGTGAAGCCGTAATGCTGCGGGTGCAACTCCTCGTGGTCGCCGCGCGGGGCGAGCCCCAACGGGTCGAGCTTGGCGTGCAGGTGACCGCGCATGCGGTAGGAGCGGATCAGCATGATCGCCCGCACCGAATCCTTGGCGGCCTGCTCCACAGACACGCCCGTGGTGGCGGCGACGCTGTCGACCGGCTTGCCGGGCTTGGGCTCCTTGGCGTCCCGGGCGACGATCTTGTCGCCGATCGCCTTCTCCAGGGCGCCCCAGTTCCCGTCCAGCGCCGAGACCAGCTCGCCGTTCGCCGGCACCGGCCAGTTGGGCTTCTCCCAGGACGCGCCCGCAGCGTTCTTCGCGACGAGGGTCTCGTCCTCGCCCAGGCCCTTGAAGAAGGCCTGCCATTCCGGATCCACCGAGGCCGGGTTGCGGGCGTAGGCCGCCTGCAATTCCTCGATGTAGGCGGCGTTGGCGCCGTAGAGGAACGAGGTTTCGAGAAGCGCTTCGTTCACGTCCTGGCGTGCCATGGTCCGTTCATCCTGTCGCGCGGGCAGGCCGGCTGCCCTGTCGGCGACCCGCTCGCGGGGCGGATCGCCCTGAAATTGACCCGGGGCGAGAACACGCCCCGACAAGGTCGATATGGGGGTCGCGGCCCTGCGCCGGCCGCAACGCAGGCGCGCTGGCCTCAGCCCTTGAGGACGTCCACCAGGGTCGAGCCGAGCCGGGCCGGCGACGGCGAGACGCGGATGCCGGCCGCCTCCATGGCGGCGATCTTGTCCTCGGCGCCGCCCTTGCCGCCCGAGATGATCGCGCCGGCATGGCCCATGCGGCGGCCCGGAGGCGCCGTGCGGCCGGCGATGAAGCCGACCATGGGCTTGCTTCGGCCCCGCTTGGCCTCGTCCCGCAGGAACTGCGCGGCCTCCTCCTCGGCCGAGCCGCCGATCTCGCCGATCATCACGATCGACTCGGTCTTCGGGTCGGCGAGGAACAACTCCAGCACGTCGATGAACTCGGTGCCCTTCACCGGGTCGCCGCCGATGCCCACGGCCGTGGTCTGGCCGAGGCCGGCGTTGGTGGTCTGGAACACGGCTTCGTAGGTCAGCGTGCCCGAGCGCGAGACGATGCCGACCGAGCCCTGGCGGAAGATGTTGGCCGGCATGATGCCGATCTTCGACTGGCCGGCCGTGACGATGCCGGGGCAGTTCGGGCCGACGAGGCGCGACTTCGAGCCGGTCAGCGCCCGCTTCACCCGCACCATGTCGAGCACCGGGATGCCCTCCGTGATGCACACGATCAGCGGGATCTCGGCCGCAATGGCCTCGCAGATCGCGTCGGCGGCGCCGGGCGGCGGCACGTAGACCACCGAGGCGTCGGCGCCGGTGGCCTCGCGGGCCTCCGCGACCGTGTCGAACACGGGCAGGCCCAGATGGCTCGCGCCGCCCTTTCCGGGGCTGGTGCCGCCGACCATCTTGGTCCCGTACGCGATGGCCTGCTCGGAGTGGAAGGTCCCGTTCTTGCCGGTGAAACCCTGGCAGATGACCTTGGTGTTCGCGTCGATCATCACCGACATGATCAGGCTCCCTTCACGGCGGCGACGATCTTCTGGGCGGCGTCGTCGAGGTCGTCCGCCGGGATCACGTTGAGGCCGGAGCCCCGGATGATGTCCTTGCCCTCTTCGACGTTGGTGCCTTCCAGGCGCACCACCAGGGGCACCTGCAGGCCCACCGCCTTGACGGCGGCGATGACGCCGCGGGCGATGACGTCGCACTTCATGATCCCGCCGAAGATGTTGACGAGGATCCCCTTCACCTGGGGGTCGGCGGTGATGATCTTGAACGCCGCGGTGACCTTCTCCTCGGAAGCGCCGCCGCCGACGTCGAGGAAGTTGGCCGGGCTTTCGCCGTAGAGCTTGATGATGTCGAGGGTGGCCATGGCCAGCCCGGCGCCGTTGACCATGCAGCCGATCGTGCCGTCCAGCGCGATGTAGGCGAGGTCGTATTTCGACGCCTCGATCTCCTTGGCATCCTCCTCGGTCTCGTCCCGCAGCGCGACGATGTCGGCGTGCTTGTAGAGCGCGTTCGAGTCGAACGAGATCTTGGCGTCGAGGCACTTGAGGTGGCCGTCGGCTGAGAGCACCAGCGGGTTGATCTCCAGCATGCTCATGTCCTTGGACACGAACGCCGCGTAGAGTTTTTCCGTGAGCGAGGCCGCCTCCTTGGCCTGGGCGCCGGAGAGGCCCAGCGCCTTGGCGACCGCGCGGCCGTGATGGGGCATCACGCCGGTGGCGGGATCGACCGGGATCGTGTGGATCTTCTCGGGCGTGTCGTGGGCGACCGCCTCGATATCCATGCCGCCCTCGGTGGAGACCACGAAGGCCACGCCGCCGGTGGCGCGATCGACAAGCATCGAGAGGTAGAATTCCTCGGCGATCTGGGCGCCTTCCTCGATGTAGAGGCGGTTGACCTGCTTGCCGGCCGGCCCGGTCTGGATCGTCACCAGGGTCTGGCCGAGCATCTCGCCGGCGTATTGCTTCACCTCGTCGATGGACTTGGTGACCCGCACCCCGCCCTTCGCGCCCTCGGGAGCACCCTTGAACGTGCCCTTGCCGCGGCCGCCCGCGTGGATCTGGCTCTTCACGACCCAGACCGGGCCGCCGAGTTCCTTGGCGGCCGCCTCGGCCTCCGACGGATCGAAGATCGGAACGCCGCGGGAGACCGGTAGGCCGAACTCCTTCAAGACGGCCTTGGCCTGGTATTCATGGATGTTCATCGGGGCCTCGTCAGATAAGCGAATGGCGAGTGGCGAGTGGCGAATGGCGAATGGAAGGCGTCGGGAATGGCGATGGCGTCGATGGCCTCCGACCCCATTCGCCACGCGCGATTCGCCATTCGCCTCTTCCTTCAGGCGAGGTTGGCGTCGACGCCCTTGCAGGCTTCGATCAGGCCGGTCACCGAGGCGACGGACTTCTCGAACATCGCCTTCTCGGCCGGGTCGAAGGTGACTTCGAGGACGCGCTCAACGCCGCCGGCACCGATGACGATTGGCACGCCGATGAACATGCCGGAGACGCCGTACTGGCCGTCGAGATAGGCGGCGCAGGGCAGGACCCGCTTCTTGTCACGCAGGTAGCTCTCGGCCATCGCGATGGCGGATGAGGCCGGCGCGTAGAAGGCCGAGCCGGTCTTGAGCAGGTTGACGATCTCGCCGCCGCCCTTGCGGGTCCGCTCGACCATGGCGTCGAGCTTCTCCTGGGTGGTCCAGCCGAGCTTGACCAGATCCGTGAGCGGCACGCCCGCGACCGTCGAGTAGCGGGTGAGCGGCACCATGTCGTCGCCGTGGCCGCCGAGCACGAAGGCGGTGACGTCCTCGACCGAGACCTTGAACTCGTCGGCCAGGAAGTGGCGGAAGCGGGCCGAATCGAGCACGCCTGCCATGCCGACAATCTTGTTGGTGGGCAGACCCGAGAACTTCTGCAGGGCCCAGACCATCGCGTCGAGCGGGTTGGTGATGCAGATCACGAAAGCATCCGGAGCGTAGCTCTTGATGCCCTCGCCCACCGCCTGCATGACCTTGAGGTTGATGCCGATCAGGTCGTCGCGGCTCATGCCGGGCTTGCGCGGCACGCCGGCGGTGACGATCACCACGTCGGCGCCCTTGATGGCCGCATAATTGCTTGCGCCGGCGTAGGTCGCGTCGAAGCCCTCGACCGGGGCGGCCTCGGCGATGTCGAGCGCCTTGCCCTGCGGCACGCCGTCGACGATGTCGAACAGCACCACGTCGCCGAGATCCTTCAGGCCAGCCAGGAGGGCCAGGGTGCCGCCGATCTGGCCGGCACCGATGAGCGCGATCTTGTTGCGAGCCATGTCGGATCAACCTCCGCTGCGTGTCGTCTTCGGTGGGATCGGCGAGGCGCCGGGACCGTCCGCTGGTCGGTGCCGGCGCGGGATTCGCCGCTCTGGAATCTGCGCGGCTGTGTGGCCGAAAAGCCTCGTCGCTTCAACCCGATGGACCGTTGCGGACTCGGCCGCGCCGGCCCGGGCCTGACGTTGATGTCGCAAGCCTGGGCGACGAAACGCCAATGCGGCGAGGCTTTTAGGTGCACTGCACCCTGCGCCGCGGGTGCGGCAAAGCTCAGATAACAGATCTGAGATCCTGTCATTTCATCAAATTCGCGATGGCCGAACCGGCCCGGCCGCATCGCCGTGTCATGCCCTGAAACGCGAAAGGCCCGGACGCGATGTCCGGGCCTTTCGATGTGTTGCCGACCAACAATGAGGCGCGGCTCGCGCTCAAAGGATCCCGGACCGGAGAACCCGCTGGATCGCGTGGATGACCGCCCCGAATCGCGCCTCGATCAGGTCGCGCGGCACGTCCGCATCGTGCTGGATCGCGAGCGGATGCGTGAAGCGGTAGCTCGCGTCGAAGATGTAGGCGATCGCCCGCTCCCGATCCCGGGCCGAGAAGATGCCAGAGGTGATGCCCTCTTCGACCACGCGCTCGACGAGACTGCGCAGCCGAACACGATGCCGCCGGGCGATCGGCCGGGCCGACACCGTGGCGTCGAGATGGACCGCGAACAGGTTTGGCTCGTCGAACAGGGCGTCGCGCTGGACCGTGGCGAGGGCGGTGAGCAGCCGCTCGATCTTGTCGTCGGCCGGGTCGGGTGCGTCGGCGATGCCGGCGAGCCGAGCCTCGACCTCTCGGAGCCAGCGCCCTGCCACCGCGTCGAGGAGCGCGTCCTTCGATGGGAAATAGCGGTAGACGTTGGCGTGCGTCATGCCGGCTTCCGCCGCAACGGCCACCACCGTCACGCGCTTGGGCCCGAGACGGGACAGGTGCTCGGTGGCGATGCCGAGCAGCCTCACATCGGCCGCGACCGGCGCGCGGGGACGCGACGGGGTAGCCACTTCGCCGGTGTCGCGGAGCGCGTCACTGGCGGTCGTGTCCGCTAAAGGACCCCTGGTCTTGGCGCTGAGCGCCTCTTCCTTAGCCCCGTCGGATTCTGGCTTGAGGAACGGAAGCGGCAGGCGGGAAGTGGACAGGTGGTAGGGCGAGACGGACCCCCATCAGACCGGCGGAAGCGTCCCGGCGCTTCGCGTTGACGTTACGGCTTCCCCCCGGGAGCCCGTTACTTAGCGGATTGGTACCGCTTGCACAGGGTATGTGTCAGTTCGCCTTGAGAACGCAACAAAATTTTCTTGGTTATCACCGTCTCTAGAAGCGGTCCTTCCACGCACGCAGTGCCACAAACACCGCTTCCGGATCTGTGCCGGCTCCAAGTTCGACTGACTTAGCCAGGACAGGCAGGTTGCTGCGCAGGAACGGATTGGTCGCCCGCTCCGCGCCCATCGTCGTCGGAATCAGGAAGCGCTCCTCGGCTTTCGCGCGCTGGGCCTCCTCCTTGCGCGCCATCAGGTCGCAGTTCTCCGGGTCTGCCGCGAGGGCGAAGCGAGCATTCGACAGGACGTAATCGTGGCCGCTGAACACGCGGGTCTCGTCGGGCAAAGGCTCGAACCGACGCAGGGAGCGCCACAGGGTCTCGGGCGGGCTCTCCATCACCCGGCCGCACCCGAGGGTGAACAGTGTGTCGCCGGAACAGACGATCCTGGCCTCGTCGAACCAGTAGGTGACGTGGTCGGCACAATGGCCGGGGGTCTCCCAGACCTGGGCCCTGAGCCCGCCGACCCGCACGGTGTCGCCCTCGCGCACAGTTTCGTCCACGTCCGGCACCGCGCCGCCCGCCTTGGCGGGGGCCACCACCCGGGCCCCGGTGGCCCGCTTCACCGCCGGGATGCCCTCGATGTGGTCGCCGTGCCGGTGGGTGACGAGGATGTCGGTCAGGCGCCAGCCGGTCTCGTCCAGGGCCTTCAGGACCGGGCCGGCCTCCGGCACGTCGATCGCCGCGCAGGCGCCGGTGGCGGGATCGCGGATCAGGACCCCGATATTGTCGCTGCGGCACAGGAAGGTTCGGATCTCGGTCTCGGCAGCCATCGGTTTCCCTCTCCCGGGGCTGCGACAATGCACCGGCGCGTCGCAGCGCGAAACGTCAGCCGTGAACCGGCGGCGGTCGAGCGGGTTCCTTCGCCGGGGGGACCCATGGCGCTTGCGGCGCGCATCGCGTCTCACCATTGAGGTTGATCATCGTCCCGGGCTCGGTGTCCTGCTCGTCCATGCGTCTCGACGTCAACGGCCTGCGTGCCTTCTATGCCAGCCCCCTGGGGGCCGAGACGCATCGCGTCGTCGCCCGCGCCCTTCACGGGTTCCTGGGCTCGGTCTCGGGCCTGCGGGTCCTCGGGCTGGGCTACGCCACGCCGTATCTCGGTCCGATCCACTGCATCGCCGAGCGGACCCTGGCGTTCATGCCGGCGACGCAGGGGGTGGTGAACTGGCCGGGGACCGGCCGGTCCTGTACGGCCCTGGCCGACCCGACCATGATGCCGCTGCCCGAGGCCGCCATCGACCGCGTCGTCCTGGTCCACGCGCTCGAATCGGTGGAGAGCCCGACGGAACTACTGCAGGAGGTCTGGCGCACCCTCACCCCAGGCGGTCGGATGATCCTGGTGGTGCCCAACCGGCGCGGCGTCTGGGCCCGGCGCGAGGCGACGCCGTTCGGCCACGGCCAGCCCTACAGCCGCTCGCAGCTCGGCCGGCTCATGCGCGACACGCTGTTCTCGCCCGAGGGCTGGGCCGAGACCCTGTACATGCCGCCGGTGCGCTCGCGGCTGATGCTGCGCACAGGTCCCGCCTGGGAGCGGCTCGGCTCAGGCCTGGCCCTACCCTTCGCCGGCCTGCACGTGGTCCACGCGACCAAGCAGCTCTACCGCCCGATCGCGGTGCAGCAGGTGCACCGCGCCCGCCGCCTCGCTCCCGCCCGGGTGCTGGTGCCCGCGCCGTCGCCGGGCTGACGCGCACGACGGGCTGGCCGTCGGAGGTCCGTTGGTCTAGGCGGCGGCCCTGATGAGCATCGATTTCACAATCCAGCAGTTCCTGCTCGCCCTCTCGGGCCTGATCGCGATCGTGAACCCGATCGGCGGGGCCTTCATCTTCGCGCAGGTGACCACCGCCTACAGCCATGCCGAGCGGGTTCTGCTGTCGCGCAAGATCGGCGTCTATGCCGCCCTGGTTATGCTCGGCGCGCTCTGGGCCGGCACGCCGATCCTCAACTTCTTCGGGGTGACCCTGGCGGCCCTGCGGATCGCGGGCGGGCTGGTGGTGATGTCCTCGGCCTGGACCCAGCTCAACCGGCCCGAGGCGCGCGAGGCACGCAAGCAGGCCGAGGCGTCCGGCTCGAAGGATCGCGGGGCGACGACCCTGATCGAGGCGAGCCGCGACCCGGCGCCGGGGCCGCTGGCCGAGATCGCATTCTTCCCGCTGACGCTGCCGTTCACCACTGGGCCCGGCACCATCGCGGTGGCGATCACCCTGGGGGCGAACCGGCCCGCCGCCTACGCGGACCGCTTCGGCTTCTATCTCGGCGTCACCCTGGCGGCTCTCGTCGTGGCGCTCGCGGTGGCGCTGATCTACGCCTCGGCCGACCGGGTGGTGGCGCTGATCGGCCCGGCCCGGGCGCGGGTGACCGGCCGCCTGTTCGCGTTCCTGCTGCTCTGCGTCGGGACCCAGATCCTGATCACCGGCCTGACCGACGTGTTCGCGCCGCTGATTGCGGCGCGCTGATCCGCGCCTCAGATCACCGGCAGGGCGTCGAGCCCGCCGAACAGGGCCGCGTGGCCCGCGTAGTAGAGGAACAGGAACAGCGCGAGGGCGGCCCCGTACCAAGCCGGCGCCAGCACCACGTGGCGGGCGCGCACCGCAATCCGCACGTCGTCGGCCGCAATCGCCAACAGCACGACGATGATCCCGGAATGCCCGATCGCGTCGACCTTGCCGAACTCGAACACCGCCGAGACGAAGATCGCGGCCAGGATGATCGCCGAGGCGCGCCGCACCAGCGGGGTCCAGAGCAGTGCGAAGGCCAGGGTGAACTCGATGACGCCGGCCGCCTGCATGAACAGTTCGGGGGTGGCGCCGAGCGTCATCTGCGGCTTGGCGGCGATCAGCGGTGCGGTCCATTCCGGATAGGCCCACTTCTCGATCGACGCCCACATCAGCGTGATGGCGGCGGTCCAGCGGACGATGTCGAGCGGACGCAGGCCGAACGGCGACAGGTCGAGGCCGCGGCAGATCAGGTAGACGGCCACCCCCAGGAAGATCGGGTAGTCGGCGAGGTGGAACACGCCGTACTGCGCCGTGGCGAAGCTGAACAGGAAGACGATGCCCAGGCCGGTGAGCGGCATGGTCCGCCGCCAGATCAGGCAGGCGGCCAGCGCGAGCTGGAACCACGGGATCCAGGCGACGTCGGTCTTGAGCTCCGGGGTGAGGATGATGCCGCCGAGTTCCCAGAGCGAGACGAAGAAGAAGCCCAGCGTGGCACGGACCAGCAGCTCGGTGTCGGTCCGGACCCGGGTGGTCACGCGATCCAGCGCGTTGAGCAGGGCGCCGCCCAGCGGCGTGCCCTCGGCCAGGCATCCGAACATCAGGCACACCAGGGCCAGCACGGTCAGCCCCTCGAAGTTGGCGCACAGCACCTGCTCGAGGCCCTGGGGCTGCCCGGCGACGTCGTAGGCGCAGAACCATTTGACGTGGGCCTGGGCCTCGCCGGTTGCCGCCAGGCTCGCGACTCCGGCGGTGGCGAGAGCGTATCCGGCTGACGTGCGCTTTGTCTTGATTGCTAGCATCGGAGCCTCACCGGTGCATGTCGACACCGTGGTTACCGCTCTATTTAGATAGGTTAATAGGCTTCTCGCCAATGGTTTATTAACGAATATGAGTGGAAGGTTAACGCTGTGGATTTCAAGCGTTGCTGGTTCCGCGACGGCCTGATCCCGCATCCTGAAACGGCAAGCCGTCCACCGTCCTGAGCTCCACCGGCAACCGCAATCGTGTTCCGGGACGGGATCTGCCGACGCGCCGTGAGCAGCGCGATCATGACGTTCCTCAATGATCAACATCCATCATTCGTGTATTTTAAAATATTTTTACTTCGATGTCGCCTTGATTTGCGCAACAAAAATCAAAGCCGTCAAATATTGAAGTATTATATACCGTGATTTGCTGGCTCTCATCGAAGTTGGAAACAATTTTTCAAAAATGAGTCTCCAAATTTGCGATCGATCTTGCGGATAAGCTGTCAACAGTTCGGATTATGGGCTTGCCTCGCGCGCCGCGCTGAGCGAACTCTCGGTCCTGCGCGACGCTGGCCAGACGACGAACGGACGCAGTCCCGCTGCGGCCCTGGGCCGGCAACGGAGTGCAAGGTTTGACGAGGGCAAACATTTCGGGTCCCGACCTGCACGGCGCGATGCCCCGGCGGGGCCACGTCCGGTTCCGCCATCCTGCGGCCTCTGCGCCGGGGCGCTGGCACCGCCGGACATCGGGCGGTGGACGAGCGGTCGGCCGATGCCTGGGCGGACCGGCGGCTTGAGCGTGCCCGGTCCACTCGCCCGCAACCGCGGCCCCGTTCTCCCGCCGTCGCGAGGCCCGTTCACCGCGTCCCAGTCGGCGATCGGCCGCGCGCAGGGGAGCGGCCCGGCTGCCCGCCGGACGAGCCCGGATCGACGATACCGACCCTGAAACCCCTGCAGGACCGTCCCGGCACGGCGCAGCGGCGCCCGCGCGGACACCGACCTGTGCCCATCAAGTCAAGGAGACTCTCATGATCGACGTCACGCAGCTCAAGGTTCCGGCCTGGTACACCCCGTCCGAGCTTCAGGACATCCAGCAGGATCTGCTCGGCCCGGGCAACACCAAGGTCCTGATCCTGTGCCTCGGCGGCAAGGGCGGCGTCGGCAAGACGACCATCGCGTTGCAGATCGCGGATCTCTGCGCCGAGGTCGGGCCGGTCCTGGCGGTCGACACCGACCCGGCCAACCGGCACTTCCACACGGCGCTGATGCGCGAGACCGATCCGGGCAGCCAGAACTTCGTGCCGCGCCGTCCGGGCGTGTCCTGCTTCCGGCAGCGCCTGCGGGCTGAGGACTCCACCGGCCGCGTCGATCCGACCTTGGTCCAGGACCTGATCGAGCGCGTGTCCGACGCGGCCGAGCGCTTCGTCGTGGTGGATTTCCCGGCGGGCGACACCGAGACGACCCGGCGCAGCACCGAGATCATTGTCGAGAGCTGCCGCGAGGAGAAGATTCGCCTCTGCGTGGTCGTGGCCGCCGGCGCCGTCGATCCCACCGCCCTCGACGTGCTCCGGGAGCTCCGTCCGCTGCTGCTCGAATGCGACCGGGCGATCCTCGCTAAGAACACCGCCCAGGCGACCAACTTCGATTATCTGGAGGCCTCCGACGTGGTGCGGCAGCTGCGGGCGCAACCGAACTTCCGCGCCACCGAGATCGAGCGGATCGGCGAGCGCCTGATCGAGGCGCTGCGGATCCAGCACACGACCTGGCTGGAACTAGCGACCACCGCGCCGATGCGCCTGCGCGTCGAGGGCCGGCGCCTGCGGCGCAACTTCCACACGGCCTGGCGCGAGGCCTTCCGTCCGTGAACAACCTCGAGCGGTTCTACCGGACGGTTCACGGCCGGGAGCTCCTGCCTTGGGAGCGCCAGCTCGCCGTGCGCGTCGCGGCCGCCCTCAACACCACCACGGACGACGATTTCGTCGTCCACCTGCTGCTGCTCTACAACGCCACCCACGTCATCAGCGAGATGCACAACGAGCTGGTCGCCGCGCGGGACGCCCTGTTCCAGGGCAACCGGGACCTCGCCCACGACCTCTCGGTCGAAGTGCGGCGCAACACCCGCACGGTCTACGTCCTTCTCGGCGTGATGTCGGCGAGCGTGCTGGCGAGCGTGTGGATCATCGTCAGCCTCGCGAACCTCTCCCACCGCTACGCGGGCATCGAGGCTCGTATCGGCGCCGCGCCGGAAGCGCGCGAGCGGCGCGCGACCGGAGTGCCGCAGCCTGGTCTGGCGCGCTGACGTTCGCGGTCGCGATCCTATGAGGGCTCGGCGTCGGTCGGCACACAACACGATGCGTGTCCGCGGGTTGGGTATCGCCGTAGCGCCAAAGCAGCCCGCGTGTCGTTCCGGGCTCGCCTGCGGCGCCCTGGAATGACGCGGTGATTTACGCTGCCGCCGTCACGGCGCCGGGGCCGCGGTCGTGAACGATGCCGTCGTCAGGTCGGGGGCCGCTTCGGTCGAGAGCGTCTTGAGGAACGCTAGCAAGTCCGCCCGCTCCGTCGCGCTGAGATGCAGCGGCTTGATCGCTCGGGAGCGGCTCGGCCGGTCGATCCCGCCACGGTCGTAGAGGTCGATCACCGCCTCCAGGGTCGCCAGCGAGCCGTCGTGCATGTAGGGGGCCCGGTGGCCGATCTCCCGCAGGGTCGGGGTCTTGAAAGCGTAGCGCAGGGCGACCGATGTGGGCTTGAAGCGGCCTCGACCGATATCGTTGCCGGTGCCGACCCCGATATCGTGGAACGAGTTGTCGGTGAACGACCAGCCGGAATGGCAGCCGGCACAGTCGGCCCGGCCGTTGAACAGGTCGAAACCGCGCTTTGCCGGCTCGGCGATGGCAGCTTCGTCGCCGGCGATCCAGCGGTCGAACGGGCTCGTCCCCGTCACGATCAGGCGCTCGAACGTCGCCAGCGCCGCCTCCAGCCGGTCCCGGGTGATGGCGGGATCGTTGAATGCGGTGGCGAAGGCGGCCGCGTAGCTCGAATCGGCGGACAGCCGGGCGAGCGCGTCGGCCATCGGCAGGTTCATGTTGGACGGCGAGATCATCGGCATCGCCGCGACGGATTCGAGGGTCTTGAACTTGCCGTCCCAGCCCATCGGGCCGTCCTGCCAGGCGATGTTGATCAGCGTCGGCGTGCGCAGGTCCATGTCGCCCTGCATCCGCGTCGCTGCGCGGGCGCGTCCGTCACCCCAGCCGAGATCCGGGAGATGGCAGGTGGAGCAAGACCGGGTGCCGTCTCCGGACAGGATCGGATCGAAGAACAGCCGCCGGCCCAGGTCGGCCTTGGCGGCCGAGTAGGGGTTCTCGTCCGGGAACGGGATCTCGGCGGGCGGCCGATAGGTCTCACGCCAGCTGGCCCGGCGCGGATCCGCACCGCCGCCGAGTCCGGCCGTCACACCCACCAACCCGAGAAGCCCCGCGATCGCGGCGCCGACCTTCCAAGCCATCACCGACCTCACCGGCCAGCATTAGGCCGGTATTCGTTGATGACCGATGAATCCCGCCATGAAGACTGACATCGTCGAGCGTATTGGTCCGCACATAATGTCGCGTCCCAGCGCCTCTGATCGTCGGCAACGCTGAGGCGCCACTTCACTCCAGGCGGATGGAGACGCTGTCGCTCGCTCCGGTGGCATCGAGAACCGAGATCCGCGCGAACCCGGCGCCGTTCGGGACCCACGCGGCCTGCCGGCGGGGCGTCTGGGTCACCGGCTGGCCATCGACCAGCCAGGTCAGCGGCGGGACGCCGCCAAGCGCCTTGAGGGCGAGGCCCGGACCACCCTCCCCGTGCCCGGCCTGCTCGGCCGCGAGGCCGAGATCGATCCGGGCCCCGTCCGGGGGATAGGCGATCTTGAGGGACGGGCCGGCCGTCTCCGCCCCGTCGCGCCGCAGGCGCCGGAGCGGCGGCGGCAGGCCGCCGGCCCCGGTGGCGCTCAGGGCGTTGCGGGGCTGCGGGACCGGCTCGGGCTCGATCCCGAGGCGCGCGAAGGCATCGAACAGGATCGGGGCCGCGGCGACGCGGCCGATGAGTCCGGGGACCGCGGCGCCGTCGGGCCGCCCGATCCAGACGGCCACGGTGACGTGCCGGTCGAACCCCGCCGCCCAGGCGTCGCGATAGCCGAACGACGTCCCGGTCTTGTAGGCGATGCGGCTCGACAATGCGTTCTCCGGCGGCGGCGTCCCGCGCAGGATGTCGGCGACGTACCATGCCGCCACCGGCTCGGTGACCCGGCGCTCCGCACCCGCTCCCGCGGCTCCCCCGGCCCGGCGCAGGACGTCGGGCACCCCGCCGCCCCGGGCGAGGCCGGCATAGAGCCGGGCGAGGTCGGTGAGCGTGATGCCGAGGCCGCCCAGCGCCACCGGCAGGCCCGGGGCGGCCTCGCGGGGCAGTTGGATCCCGGCGCCGGCCGCCCGCAGACGGGCGATGAAGCGCGCGGGCCCAACCGCCTCCATCAGCGCCACCGCGGGCACGTTCAGCGAGAGCTGCAGGGCGCGCCGCGCCGTGACCGTTCCCTGAAAGGTCAGGTCGAAGTTCTCCGGTGCGTAGCTGGCGGAGAACCGGGCGGGACGGTCTTCCAGCAACGTCTCGGGATGGGCGAGCCCGTCCTCGAAGGCCATGGCGTAGATGAACGGCTTCAGGGCCGAGCCCGGCGAGCGCACCGCCAGGGTCATGTCGATCGCGCCCCGGCGGCTCGGATCCAGGTAGCCGGGGCTGCCGACCTGGGCCAGCACCCGGCCGTCGCGGTTGTCGAGCACGACGATAGCTGCCGAGAGGGCCGGTCCGGTCGCGGCGGCGCGCTCGGCGGCCAGGTCTTCGAGGCGCGCTTGCAGCCGCCCGTCGATGGACAGGCGGATCACCGCCGTCCCGGGCTCGGCCGCGACCGCCTCCTCGGCGGCGTGGGCGGCCAGCATCGGGAATGGCTTGCGCCCGGCCGGTATCGGCTCGGCCTTGGCGGCGGCGGCCTCGGCCATGCTGATCAGCCCCCGCCCGGCCACCCGATCCAGCACCCGGTCGCGGGCGGCCCGGGCGCGCCCCGGGAAGCGGTCCGGCCGGCGGGTCTCCGGGGATTGCGGCAGGGCGACGAGCAAGGCCGCCTGGGCTGCCGTCAGCCGCGCCGGCTCGCGCCCGAAATAGGCCAGGCTCGCCGCCCGGACGCCCTCGAGGGGACCGCCATAGGGGGCGAGCGCCAGGTAGAGGTCGAGCAGCGCCGCCTTGCCGAGCTGCCGCTCCAGCGCCACCGCCCGGACCATCTGGCGGAGCTTGGCCTCCAGCGAACGCCCGTGGCGCGGCTCGACCAGGCGGGCGACCTGCATCGACAGGGTCGAGCCCCCCGACAGGATCCGGCCATGCCCCAGCCATTGGCCGGCGGCCCGCAGGATCGCCACCGGATCGACGCCGGGATGGGTCTCGAAGCGCCGGTCCTCGTAGGCGAGCAGCATCGCCCGGTAGCGCGGATCGACGGTCGCAGCTCTGGCCGGAAGCCGCCAGCGGCCGTCCGCGGTGGCGAAGGGGCGCAGCAGCGTGTCGGCCCGGTCGAGCACGACGGTGGAGCGTGCCGAGGCCGCCGCCAGGTCGAGGGGCGGCAGCGAAACGGCGTAGTGCCAGACCAGCCCGGCGCCGGCCATGACGAGCCCGGCCAGAAGCGCCGCCATCGCGAGGCCCCTGCGCACCGCACGGCGAAGCCGGGACGCGGCGGCCGCGCCGGGATCGGGCCCTTGGTGCGGCACGCATCCTCCAGATCCCCGGTCTACCAGAGCGCACAGATTCACCGATCCGCCGCGGCAGGCAAGGCCCGGGGCGCCGGCTCAGCCGATGCCGACGCCGCGCAGATCCGGGAAGGCCGGCCGGCCCGCCTGGGCCAGGTGGAGCGGGAACGGCACGACGTTGGACGACAGCATGACGGGCTCGATCGCGATGTTCTGCGGCGCGGGCTTGCGCGCCTTGCCGAGCTTGGCCCAGCGTTCGAGACGCCTGAAATAGGCCCGCCGCGTCAGCCAGATCGGAAATCGCCTGCCCTTGTGCATGATCAACCCCTCGTCGACACGCGCCTGAATCGCGAATTCCAGTCCATGATTCTCGATCACTGAAGATTGATCGAATCATGACTGTATTCGTGATACCATGCCAACGTGTCGCTGCACGCATCCCCCGTTTGGGGGACGCGGCGCGACAGGGTCAGGCCGCCGCCGTTTCCTTCGCTCGCTCGTGCGCGAGCTTGACCACCGAGACCTGATCGACCTTGCCGCTGCCCAGCATCGGGATCGCGTCCAGCACCACCACCTCGGCGGGGATCGCTACGTCGGAGGCGCCACGCTCCTTGGCGAAGCTCTGGTAGGCGGGGCGCGTCGCGCCCTTCTCCTGGGTGAACAGCACCAGCCGCTCGCCCTTGCGCGCGTCCGGCACCGCCGCGACCGCGCTCGGCTGGTTCGGCCAGAGTTCGGCGGCGAGCGCCTCGATGCCGGCGAGCGAAACCATCTCGCCGGCGATCTTGGCGAAGCGCTTGGCCCGGCCCTTGATCGTCACGAAGCCCATGGCGTCGATCGCCACGATGTCGCCGGTGTCGTGCCAGCCGCCCGGCGGCGGCTCCAGCACGCCGGGTTTTTCCGCCCGCAGGTAGCCCAGCATGATGTTGGGTCCCCGAACCGACAGGCGTCCGGCATCGTCGATTCCGGGCACCGGCTCCAGGCGGGTCTCGATCCCGGGCAGGATCCGCCCGACCGTGCCGAATCGGTTGAACATCGGCGTGTTGAGGGCGACCACCGGCCCGCATTCGGTGACGCCGTAGCCTTCCAGGATGCGCAGGCCGAACTTCTCGCCCCAGGTCTTGCGGGTCGTTTCCTTCACGGCCTCGGCCCCGGCCACGACGTAGCGCAGCGAGCGCAAGTCGTAGGCGTGCGCGGCCCGGGCGTAGCCGGCGAGGAACGTGTCGGTGCCGAACAGGACCGTGCTGTTGGAGCCGTAGATCAGCTCCGGGACGATCCGATAGTGCAGCGGCGACGGGTAGAGATAGACCGGCACCCCCGAGACCAGGGGCAGGACCAGCCCGGCGGTCAGCCCGAAGGCGTGGAACACCGGGAGCACGTTGAACACCTTGTCGGTCGGCCCGAAATCGATCCGGGCCGCCACCTGGGCCACGTTGGCGAGCATGCAGCGGTTGGCCAGCACCACGCCCTTGGGCGTACCCTCGCTGCCCGAGGTGAAGAGGACCGCGGCCGGATCCTCGCCCGTGCGCCGTACCAGAGGTTTGCGCCCGGCCAGCAGGGCGCGGATCTTGTCCGGCGTCGTGACGGTGGCGCGCACGTCCTCCAGGTAGATCAGTTCGACCTGTCCCTTGATCGCCTCTATCAGGCTGCCGAGCCGTCCTTTCTCGATGAAGGCCCGGGAGGTGAGGATCTTGTCGACCTGCGCCGCCCGGCACGCCGAGAGCACGTTGGCCGCGCCGGCGGAGAAGTTGATCATCGCCGGCACCCGGCCCGCAGAGGCCAGGGCGAACAGGGTCACGGCCGCGCCGTTGGCGTTGGGCAGCATCACGCCGATCCGGCCGCCTTCCGGGGCGAGCGACATCAGCTTGCGGCCGAGCACGTTCGCGCCGAGGACGAGGCGGCTGTAGGACAGGCGGCCGGTGACCGGGTCCTCGACGGCGGTGCGGCGCCAACCGTGGCGGTCCCCGGCGTCGATCAGCGCTGCCATCAGGCCCCGGTCGGTGTCGGCGGTGCGGAACAGCAGGTCGGACATGATGCCGTAGAGCGCCGCCCCGGCCGCCTGGCGCCGGGCCTTGCCGCGCAGCGCCGGGTCCACGGTGAGGCGCACCGGCGGCAGCAGCGTCACGGTCACCTTGGGCCACCAGCGATGGCGGACCTGCCCGCGGGACAGGCGCGAGAACGCGGTACGCTCCAGCCCGTCGATCTTCACCGGCACCACCATGGCACCCGACTTGTCGGCGATCAGCCCGGCGCCGTCGTAGACCTTCATCAGGCTGCCGGTGACGGTGAGCCGGCCCTCGGGGAAGATGATCAGCGTTTCACCGCTCTTGACCGCGTTGATCAGCGTCCGGGTGGCGAGCGGCCGGGTCGGGTCGAGGGGCATCGCCCTGGTCACCCGCAGGAACGGCCGCACCCACCAGCGCTGCGCGATCCCGCTGTCCACCGCGAAGACCGGCTCCTGATCGAGCAGCGACAGCGCCAGCGGCGCGTCGAGGAACGAGACGTGGTTGAGCGCCAGGATGCAGTTCGGCCCGGCCGCCGCGACGTTGTCGAGCCCGCGGACCTCCAGCCGGTAGAAGGCCCGGAACAGGATCGAGAGCGCGTCGCGGAACGGGCTGGTCGGCAGGGTCGCGAACACCACGGCGCCGACGATCAGGTTCAGCACGCCCACGAGCGCGAGTAGGCTCGCACTCGACAGGCCCGCACCCTGCAGGGCCGCCAGCGCCAGGGTGCCGGCCACCATGAACGCCGCGGTCACGACGTTGACCGCCCCGATGATGCGCGCCCGCATCGCCTTCTCGGTCCAGGCCTGCACGGCCGCGAAGGATGGGACGATGTAAAGGCCGCCCGACACGGCGAGGCCGAGGAAGCCGATCGCAGTGCGCAGGCCGTACCCGGTCTGCAGGAAGTCGGAAGGTCCGATCGCCTCTGCGGGCGGCGGCGGCAGGTGTCCGATCGTCCAGGCGAGGTCGAGGCCGAACAGTCCCATCAGTACCGCGCCGACCGGCGTCGGCAGGAGCACGATCCGGCCGCTGGCGAGCCAGGAGGCGAGCCCCGATCCCACCGCGATGCCGACGGAGAACAGCGCCAGCAGCAGGGTGATCACGGTCTCGGTGCCGTTGAAGGCGTCGCGCACCAGGACCGGCAGGAGCGACAGCACCACGACTCCGACCAGCCAGAACCAGCTCACCGTCAGGGAGCCGCGCCACAGGCGCGTGTCGGCCCAGAGGTCGCGCAGCAGCGAGGCCGTCGAGCGCGCCACGTTGCGATCGACGTGCAGGTCCGGTGCCCCCTCCCCGGTCGGCGGGATCATCCGGGCCGAGAGCCAGCACAGGACCGCGAAGCCCATCACCAGGGCACCGAACACCAGGCCGGAGCCGCCCATCGCCGAGGCCGCGCCGGCCGCGATGGTGCCGAGCAGGATCGCCAGGAAGGTCGCTGCCTCGACCAGCGCGTTGCCGGCCGGCAGCTCCTCGCGGCGCAGGTGGTCCGGCAGGATCCCGTACTTGATCGGGCCGAACAGGGCCGCGATCGTCCCGAACAGGCCCAGCGCCACGAACAATACCGGTACCGAGTGCAGCAGGAAGCCGAGCACCGCGGTGCCGGCCGCGAAGATCTCGGCGAACTTGAGCCGGCGGGCCATCAGCGCCTTGTCGTACCGGTCGGCCCATTGCCCGCCCAGGCCCGACAGAATGAAGAACGGCCCGATGAACACCGCGCTCGCCAAGGTGACCAGGACGCCGGCATGGGCATCCGCCTGCCCGCCGATCCCGAACAGGATCAGGAAGGCCAGCGCGTTCTTGAGGAAATTGTCGTTGAACGCCGAGAAGAACTGGCACCAGAACAGCGGCGCGAAGCGCCGGGCACTCATCAGGGAACGGAACATGGCGATCTCTCGGTTCCGAACCTGACTGGCCCACTCGATGCGTCGAGGTCAAATCGGACCTGCGTCACGCGGTGGTTGCGGGGCCGCCATACACCGTTTCGCGCGTCATTCCGACGATGTCGTCCTTACGCGCGCAAGGAAACGACCCGGTGATGCGCGATGGTTCGGGGATCGTGGGCTGCCCCGGGTTGCGCCGCTGCGCGTGTAAGGACGGTCAAGCCACGGCCAACCTGGCCCGCGGACATCGGGTGTGCGCCCTCAACCACAGGCGATGCGCGAGCAGCCGCGCGGGAGGTGCTTTGACCGCGCGGCCAACCTGAGGATTATTCCGGACATCTCCGTTCCCTCGCCTCGGCTATCTGTGGCGCACAACCGAGTGCCGTGAGCGATCTTAGGGCGCCCGACTCAAGACATTCCCGAACAAGCGCAGCTCCGGGATCTTGAAAAAGACAGTCCGGTATGAACTCCTGTCGCTGGCTGCCCGCCATCACCTCTGCGAGGTCACCATGACCGAACTGCTCGCCGTCATCACCATTACCATTCTGGCCGTGATAAGTCCCGGCCCCGACTTCGCGATGGTGACGCGGAACAGTCTTTTGCTATCGCGCCGCGCGGGATTGCTGACGGCGCTGGGCATCGGCGCGGGCGTATTGGTGCATGTCACCTATACGATCCTCGGCGTCGGCATACTGATCCAGCAATCCATCTGGTTGTTCAATGCGCTCAAGCTGGTCGGCGCAGCCTATCTCATCTGGCTCGGTATCAAGATGCTGCGCGCCGTGCCGACCTCGGATGCACCGTCCGCTGCGCCTGTCGTGCCGTCGGATCTTGAGGCGTTGCGCATCGGCTTTCTGACCAACGCACTCAATCCCAAGTGTACGGTCTTCGTGGTCAGCCTGTTCATGCAGGTGGTCCAGCCATCGACGCCGTTGGCGACGCAGATCGGCTATGGTGCCTTCATCTCGGGCGCGCACATCCTGTGGTTTGCGCTGGTCGCCCTGTTCTTCTCCGCGGGGCGTGTCCGGGATCGCCTCCTCGCCGTGCGCCACTGGATCGACCGGGTGTTCGGCGTCTTGCTGGTCGGGTTCGGGCTGTTGCTGGCGCGGTCGAGCGTGGCACGGTGATGGCGTTGAGCGGTCGCTGTCCGGAGCTGCCCTGTTTCTGAGATAGCGGGCGAAAACAGACAGCTCCTTCAGGGTGTTTGCGGCGGCGGATTGTCCCCCTGCCTCACGATGCTTGGTCTTTGCAGAGGTCGTTCTCAGAACAACCCCGTCGTCCCGGCCGCCGATCGCGCTCGCCTCGACTGCTCAAACCTTCCGGACGGTCCGGCCGTGCCTGTCGGCGAGCCTGCTGACCTGGCGTTCCATCAGGTTCCGCAGCGACGCGCCGACATCGTAGGACCAGGCGATGTAGGCCGCGATCGTCGCGCTCACCACCATCACGGCGCTGGCCGCGCAGATCGGCACCGCCAGCAACAAGGTCAGGACCAGGCCGACCGACATCCGCTCGCCGAGCGAGGCTTGCGGCCAAGGATCGATCGGTAGGGAGAACCGTCGTCCGTATCGCATGGCTGCGATCCTCGAAGGCCGGTCGCGCTGCGATGGCGCGCGACTACGCAGGATCAACAGCGCTCGGTGTCGGATGTTGCGCGCCGGGTTCCAAAAAGACCGGCGGCCGTGACGTTCCGGCACGGCGGTGCGGCGCAACCGTGGGCGTCGGCACCCGTTGCCGCTGCGATTTTCTCCACTCAGGCGAGGCCAGTATGGCACGGGTTGCAGTCGTTACCGGAGGGACCGCCGGAATCGGGCTCGCGACCGCGCATCGCTTCGCCGCCGGCGGATGGTCGGTGGCGGTGGTGGCGCGCGATCCCGCGCGGGTCGCCGCCGCCGAGCGAGCGCTTGCCGCCTACGGCCAGCCGGTCCTGGCGATCGCGGCCGACGTCGCCGATCCCGAGGCCGTCGATGCGGCCGCCGCCCGGATCGAGGCTGAACTCGGCCCAATCCGCGCCTGGGTGAACAATGCCATGGCGACCGTGGTGAACCCGGCCGACCAGATCACGCCGGACGAGTACCGGCGGGTCACCGAGACCACCTACCTGAGCCAGGTCTACGGTACGCTCGCGGCGCTCCGCTACATGAAGCGGCGCAACCGCGGCGCGATCATCCAGGTTTCCTCGGGGCTGGCGATCCGGGCGGCACCGCTCCAAGCGCCCTATTGCGCGGCCAAGTTCGCCGTCTCCGGCTTCACCGACGCCCTGCGGTGCGAACTGCTCCACGACAACGTCGCCGTCAGCCTCAGCGTGGTCTACCTGCCGGCCGTCAACACGCCGCAGTTCAACTGGGCGCGCAACCGCACCGGCCATCGCCAGTATGCCCCGGATCCGGTGTTCGATCCGCGGCTCTGCGCGGAGGCGATCGTGTACGCCGCCGAACATCCGCGCCGGGAGGTCTGGGTCGGGCGCTCGTCGATGATGATGGCCGCCGCGCAGGCGCTCGCCCCCACGCTGGCGGACCGCAAGGCTGCCACGATGTGGTCGGCTCAGCTGTCCGACACGACGATTCCGGACATGACGGGCAACCTGTTCGATCCGGTGCCCGGCGATGTCGGCATCGATGGGCGGTTCAACGACCGGATGAAATCGACCCGCAGCGAGTTCGTGACCAGCCGCACCCGCGACGCGGTGGTCGGTGGCCTGGCCGGGCTGGCGCTGCTGGGCCTCGCCGGCGCCGCCTTGGCGACCAGTCGGTCGCGGCGGGCTGCGCTACCCGACCGGACTCGCTAGACACGGTCTGGTTTCAAAAGGTCTGAGACCTTTTGCGGGTGCAGGGCAGTGCCCTGCGGTGGAGCTTCGCTCTGGATACTCAGGGGCACCGCCCCCGAACACCGCCAAAGGGCGATGCCCTTTGGAACCCCCCGGGATCATTCGCTAGGAGAGGCTTGAGACGATGCCCGGCTACCTGCCCTTCGCGGGCGCCCTGAATCTGCCCGCCTACACCTGCGACAATTGTGGGTTCTGGCAGCGCCATTTCGAGGCGCCCCCGTCCTGCCCGATGTGCCTCGACGCACGCCACGTGGTCCCGCAAGACGGCTGGCGGTTCCGCACCACCCGGGAGGCGCAGGACGCTTTTCCCTGCCACTGGCAGGAGCTGGAGCCCGGCGTGTGGCGATTCTGGAACGAGCCCGTCTCCGGCATCGGCCCCTCCGCCTACCTGATCCGGACCGAGAACGGGAACATGGGCTTCGAGGGCTGCCCGGTCTTCAGCGAGGCCGCCCTGGACCAGATCGAGACGCTCGGCGGTATGCAGGTGCTCTCGTCCTCGCACCCGCATGCCTACGGCGCCCTCGTGCAATTGCAGGACCGGTTCGACCCGGAATTGTGCTTGCCCGCGGCCGACTTCACGTGGAGTGCGGCGCTGCAGGTGAGCTGGCCCTACGACGACGTCCTGGAGCCTCTGCCGGGTCTGGAACTGCACCGCACCGCCGGCCATTTCGACGGTCACGCCGTTCTGTTCGACCGGGCGCGGAACATCTGTTTCTGCGGCGACGCGCTGAAGTTCGAGCTGGACCCCGCCGACCCGCGCCGGGCCACGACGATCTCGGCGCACAAGGCCTTCGTCCGCGGCGTGCCGCTTACCGCGAAGGAATTGGAGCGCTACCGCGCAGTCTTCGCACAATTCGAATTCGATCAGACCTGGACGCCCTTCGAAGCGGCGAAGAATTGCGGGCGGCGCGAGGTTCTGGCGCTGATCGACGCGCAATTGGCCGGCCGGCCGCACGCCGCCCCGGTGCCCCTCGACAGCCTCCTGGATCAGGGCCGGTAGAGCGGATCGTTCTCCAAACGGATCGGCTGACCGTGCGGCGTCGCCTCGGCGGCGCGGAGGAACGCCTCGGTCCGCCCCGCCACGCTGTCTGATGGTGCTACCCCGCGCTCCGCCAGGATCGTCTCCAGGGTCGCGAGCCAGGCGCCGTAATCGGCCGCCCGTTCCGGTCCGTCCGCCGGCCGTATCTCCCGGCCGAGCCGCTCGGCCCATTCGGTCCAGGTGAAGAGCCCGGCCTCCTGCAAGGATACCACCAGGGCGAAGACCTGCGCTTCCCAGGGAGCCGCGAAGGCTTTGGGCGACGGGGCGATCACGCCGCCTCCAGGTAGGGTTCGAACGCCGCCACCGTGACGATCCCGCCCGGGTCGCCGCTGTCGCCCCACAGTTCCCGGGCCGTGAAGCTGACGGTGTACAGCCACGTCGGGTTCTCGCCCGCGCCGTAGGCGTTGGTATCGGGATACACGAAGGCGCCGTCGATGCGTTCGATCCGGCCCCGCCGCCCGCGGACGTAGCGCGGCAGCCGCGTATGCCCGGTCGGGTGGACGTTCCGGGCGAGGACGGCGTCGCCGACCGCGAAGCGGGCGGGCGCGGCGGGATCGCGGCTGCTCGGGAAGCCGGCCCGGAAGCGTGCCTCCAACCCGTCCCGGGCGAGCACCCGCGCCACCGGCTTGGCCGACGCGGAGGCCCGACCCGCCGTGATCTCGTCGGGCGTGGCGAGGCCCGCGGCGGAGATCTGCTTCTCCAGGGCCGCCAGCCAGATCTCGTAGTAGCTCGACGCGAGATATTGCGCGGGCGGCAGCGACTCGCGGTTGGCCCGGCTGCCGTCGAGGTTCCAGGCACCGGTGTAGCCCATGGCCATCGCCATCGCGAAGACGCGACGCTCCCACGCGGCGTGAAACACCGGCTCGTCCGGCTCGGGCACCACCGGCCCGAAGCCGTGTGCGCCGCCGAGGTCCTGGGCGCCGTTCATCGCGGCATCTCCGGCGGGGGCGACCCGGGCAGGCCCGTACCGATCATCGCATCGCGGGTGACGAGGGCGGCGAGAGCCTCTTCGGACAGGCCCTCGGTGTCGGCAGGGCGCATCGGGAGGACCATGTAGCGGGTCTCCGCGGTGGAATCCCAAACGGTGATCTGCGTCGTCTCGGGGATGGTGACGCCGAACTCGGCCAGGACGCCGCGCGGATCGATCACCGCCCGCGCCCGATAGGGCGGTGCCTTGTACCAGACCGGCGGCAGGCCCAGCACCGGCCAGGGGTAGCAGGAGCACAGCGTGCACACGACGAGGTTGTGGGTCTCGGGGGTGTTGGCCACCGCAACCATGTGCTCGCCGCCGCGACCGCCGATACCAAGCTCGGCGATCGCCGGGGTGGCGTCGGCCAGCAGCCGGTCCCGGTAATCGGGGTCGACCCACGCGCGGGCCACCACCCGGGCACCCGCATGCGGCCCGACCTTGGTCTCGTAGAGCTCGACCAGGGCGTCGAGGGCGGCGGGCTCGATGTAGCCCTTCTCGGTCAGCAGAGACTCGAGGGCGCGGACCCGCGCCTCGATCGGCGACAGATCGCTGCCGTGCGGGTGCTCATGGTCGTGGGTGTGGTGGTGGTCCTGGCTCATCCCGGTCTCCTGGCGACCTGCATTCTGCATCGTCGCGCGCTCGGCCGCCACAGGGACGGCGCAAAGGCCGTCCTCGGCGTTCAGCAAGTCTGCGTAAATTACCCATTGCTGTCAGGAGCGTTTGGTAACGGTTCAGGATTGCCGAGATACCGAGTTAGAGACATTCCAATATACCAAGACTTCGGCCGCCGGGAACGCGCATGATCGATGATGGATCGAACCCCTCGGGCAGCACCCCGCCTCGCTACGCCACGATCCTCGGCCAGCACCTCGCCCTGCCGATCCGGGACTATTTCCAGGTCGTCGAGCAGGACCCGCTGCCGCCCCAACTCGCCGTCCTCATGGAGCGCTTCGAGGCGGCCGTGGCGGCGCACGGTCAGGTCGTGGCGTTCGACTTCCGCAGCGATATCATCAAGGCGCTCCCGGCGCTGCGCACCTTCGCGCTGTCGCTCGTCGGCGACGTGAGCCGGGCCGACGACCTCGTTCAGGAGACCTTCGTGAAGGCCTGGGCCAACCAGGCCCGGTTCCGGCCGGGGACGAACTTCACCGCCTGGCTGTTCACGATCCTGCGCAACCAGTTCTACTCGGAGCTGCGCAAGAACCGGCGCGAGGTCGAGGACGTGGATGGCACCCACGCGAGCCAGATGACAAGCCTGTCCGACCAGGAGGATGCCAGCACCCTCAAGGTCGTCTGGAAGCGGCTCGGGACCCTCCCGGCGGCACAACGGCAGGCGCTACTCTTGGTCGGCGCCGAGGGCCACACCTACGAGGAGGCCGCGAGCAAGCTCGGCTGCCAGGTCGGCACCGTGAAGAGCCGCGTCAGCCGGGCGCGGTCGTCACTGCTCGATACGCTCGGCGTCGTGGTGTCGGGCCAAGCGCCGGCTGCCTGAGCGCGCGGGTTCGCGCCGTGTCTCGACGGGCCGTACCATAAATGGCCGTGTCACCGTCCGCGCCGACCAAGCCGAGCCGTAAACCCGCCCGGAATGGGCCGGGGTGCTAAGATGACTGCAAGACGTTGCCGTGCATGATCGTTGCGGTCCCATAGGTGGGAATCGCAGATGGCTCCGACATCCCAGGAAGACGACAGCACAGCGCAGTGGTGGCAGGCACACCCCGTGAGCGTTGCGTTCTGCGCCTGCTTCCTCGCTCTCGCTTGCGTGGCGGCGACGTGGTGGCTCGGTCTCCTCGCAGAAGGTCCGGCTCTGATGTCCGGCTTCCTCTGTGTGGTCGTGCTGATCGGCTTTCTGCACGTGTGCTTCCAGCCGCCGATCCGTCTTCTAAAATCGCTCGCGGCCCTGATCGTGTGGATTTGGGGTTGCTTCAACAAGTAATGCGCGACGCCGCTTGGTCCGGCATCACCACTTGAGCACAGGTGCGACTGTGCAGCTTTCACGCATTCTCGCCGCATCGCTCTTTTCCGATGAGCTGGAGAACGAGGCGGCGACGATCGTCCGGACGACCCGACGCCCGGCTCCTCACACCGGCGGGCGGCGCAGATGCCAGTCGGTCGCCCGCTGATAGGCTTGGCCGATCCGTAGCGCCGTCGCCTCGTCGTAACCCCGGCAGACGATCTGCAGCGACAGCGGCAGACCGGCGGCGGTGAACCCGTCGGGCAGTGCCAGGGCGCAGAGGTCGAGGAGGTTCCCGAAGCGGGTGAACCGGGACGGCAGGTGCGTCTCGTCGACCTCGGCGAGGGCTACGGCGGCGCATTCCGTCGTCGGCGTCAGCAGGGCGTCGATCCCATCGAGGGCGGCGGCGTAGGCGAGCTTCATCGCGGTGCGGCGCTGGAGCGTGCCGAGATACTCCTGGGCGGTGACCGTCGCGCCGGCGAGGATCCGGGCCCGCACGGCGTCGCCGAGTTGCGAGGCCGGGTCCTCCGCGAGGGCGCCGTTGACGAAATAGGCCTCGGCGTTGGTGATCCCGCTCATGGCGACGCAGTCGCTGAACCGGAACGGCAGGACGACATCGACGATCTCGGCCCCCTGCCGGGCCAGCAGATCGAGGGCAGCATCGTAGGCCTGCAGCATGTCGGGGGCGACACCGTCGCGCTCGACCGCCGGCATGCGCCCGAGCCGAAGGCCGCGTACGCCGCGGTTGAGGATCGACCAGGGCGCGTCCGGGGCGATCCCCCGGGTCGTGGGATCGAGCGGGTCGGGACCCGAGATGGCTTCGTAGAGGAGCGCGGTGTCCTCGACGGTGCGGGCGAGCGGGCCCGGCGTGTCCAGCGTGGTCGAGAGCGGCACGATTCCCCACGTCGAGACGCGTCCGACCGTCACCTTGAGGCCCGTGAGCCCGCAGAAGGATGCTGGCAGGCGCACCGATCCGCCCGTGTCTGTACCGATGCCCCAGGGAGCCATCCGGGCCGCCACCGCGACGCCGGTACCGCTGCTCGACCCGCCCGGTGTGCGCGGCGTCTCCGGATCCCAGGGGTTCCAGGGCGTGCCGAGATGCTGGTTGGTGCCCCAGCCGCCATAGGCGAACTCCACCGTGTGGGTCTTGCCCAGCACGATCATGCCCTGCGCGATCAGCCGGCGGGCGATAGTCGCGGTGCGCTCCGCCCGGCGCGCCCGGTGGGCGGCCGAGCCGCCCATGGTGATCCGCCCCTCGAGGTCTATTAGGTCCTTAAGCACCACCGGGACGCCGTGAAGCGGCCCGACTGCGTGGCCCGACCGGATCGCCCGGTCGGCGCCCTCGGCGGCCAGGCGTGCATCGGCGGCGAACACCTCCGTGAAGGCCTGGAGCTTCGGCTCCATCTGCTCGATCCGGCCGAGCAGCGCCTCGACCGCGTCGACCGGGGACAAGGACTTCGAACCGATCGCCCGGGCGAGTTCGGCCGCGGACGCATCGACGGGATTCAGGTCTGCCATCGGGATCACTGCACGCTGACGAGGGTGAGGTCGACGAACCAGGATTGCGGGGAGACGAAGCCGTGTATCTTCTTCGACATCCCGCGCGGGTTGAGGTCGTGCACGATGAACAGCCAGGGCGGGTTGTCCACCAGCCGCTCATGGGCGAGCGCCGTCTGCGCGTCGATCACCTTCCCGTCGTCGGTCTCGGCGAGCGCCTTGAGGGCGGCGTCGAACGCCTCGTCCTTCCAGTTCGGGAAGTTGAAGCCGCCGGGCGGGAACCGGTCGCCGGCGAAGTAGCGTGCCATCACGCTGGGGTCGGACGAGGGCGAGGAGACGTTGAGGGCCATCGAGCCCTGCAGGCTCGGGGCGTCCGGCAGCGCCCGGCTCGAATTCAGCAGAACCTGCCACTCGACCACGTTGAAGCTCAGCTCGACGTTGCAGGCCTGCTTCAGGTTCTCCTGCAGGTACTCGTTCATCGGCATCGGCAGCATTTGGCCCGAGCCCGAGGACGAGATCATCACTTTGAGGCTGAGCGGTTTTTTATCGGAATAACCCGCCTCGGCCAGCAGCGCCTTGCCCTTTGTGGCGTCGAACACGTACCGGTTCTTCGGGCTGCCGAAATTCGGGTCCTTGTCGTTGAGCCAGCCCGAGGCCGGCTCGGCTGTGCCGTTGAGCAGTTCGACGATGGCGGCCCGGTCGACGCAATAGTTCAGCGCCTGGCGGACGCGCACGTCCTTCAGCGGGCTGTCCTTGGCGCCGATGTTGAAGATGTAGGGCCAGACATGCGGGTAGGAGCCCGTGGTGATGGCGAAGCCCGCCTGCTTCAGGGATGGGATCGCGTCGGGCGCCGGCACCTCGATCCAGTCGACCTGCCCCGACCGCAGGGCGGCGACCCGGGCATTCGCCTCGGGGATCGGCATCAGCCGGACCTTGTCGACCTTGGCCATCCGGTTCGGATCCCAGTAACCGTCGAACTTGGCCAGATCGACCGATTCCCGCGGGGCTACGCGGGTGATCTTGAACGGGCCGGTACCGGCCGCCGGCAGCGCCGCGACCTTGGCCCAGTCGCGGCCCGCCTTCTCGAACGATTGGGGCGAGGTGAACAGCAGGTAGACGACCATGTCGGGGAAGTACGACGCGACCTGCGTGGTCGTGATCTGCACGGTGGCATCGTCGATCTTCTTGTAGCTCCCGACCAGGGGCGCCCGGGCCCGGGAGATGCCGGCCCCCTGCGGTTCGAATTGCGGGCTGTCGTTCTTGAAGTAGCGGTCGAGGTTCCAGACCACCGCGTTGGCGTTGAACGGGGTGCCGTCATGGAAGCTGACGCCCCGGCGCAGGTGGAAGGTCCAGATCGTCTTGTCGTTCGGATCCTGCTCCCAGCGCTCGGCCAGGGCCGGGACGATGCCGGCGAGCTTGTCGGTGCTCTTCAGGTCCCACTGCACCAGACCCTCGAAGATCGGGTAGCCGAGGAAGCGCATGCCCTCGAAGCCGTTGTTCGGCATCCCGGTGGCCGTGGGGATGTCGGAGGCCGTCATGGCGATGCGCAGCACGCTCTCGGCCCGGGCCGCGGGCACCAGGGCGAAGGAACCAGCCAGGGAGGCGGCAATCAAGCGGCGAAGTTTCATCGGATCCCGTTCGTCCAAGTTGCGGGACACCAGCGGCAAATCTCGCGCCAGATCGTGCGATAGTCCAGGCGCCCGATGACCGGGCAGCGCGCGTTTCGGCCCTTGCGCTCGGCACGGGCTGCGCCACGATAATAAAGAATGCGATTCGCCGGACGCCCGAGCCGGACCGGAAGGGAGCTGCCCGTGAGTGATGGGACGCCAACCACGATGAACGGGGCCGAGAGCCTGGTTCGGACCCTCGTCGCCGGCGGGGTCGAGGTCTGCTTCACCAATCCCGGCACGTCCGAGATGCATTTTGTGGCGGCCCTCGACCGGGTCGAAGGCATGCGCTGCGTGCTGTTCCTGTTCGAGGGCGGGGCGACCGGCGCCGCGGACGGCTATGCCCGCATGACCGACAAGCCGGCCTCGACCCTGCTGCATCTCGGGCCGGGGCTCGCCAACGGGCTGGCCAACCTGCACAACGCCAAGAAGGCGCGTACACCCGTCGTCAACATCGTCGGCGAGCACGCGACCTACCACCGGGAGTACAACGCGCCGCTGACCTCGGACATCGAGGGACTGGCCAGGCCGATGTCGTCCTGGGTTCACACCGGCATGAGCGCGGCCGAGATCGGCGCGGACGGCGCCGCCGCCATCGCGGCCGCCCGCACCGCGCCGGGGCAGGTCGCGACCCTGGTCCTGCCGGCCAACACCGCGTGGGACCCCGGGACCGGTATCGCGCCGGTGCCGGCAATCCCCGAGCGGGCTCGAGCCGAGGATTCGGCGATCGCAGCCGCGGTGGCGGCGCTCTCCAGCGGCGAGCCGGTGCTCCTGCATCTCGGCGACCGGGCGGTGCGGGGCGAGGGCCGGGTCATCGCCGACCGGATCGCCCACAAGACCGGCGCGACGCTGATGGCGATGACCTCGAACGCCCGGATCGACCGCGGCGCCGGCACCGTGCCGATCGAGCGCCTGCCTTACCCGATCGACCAGGCGATCGAGGCCCTCAAGGGTTTCCGCCACATCATCCTGATCGGCGCGACCCAGCCGGTCGGCTTCTTCGCCTATCCGGGCAAGCCGAGCCTGCTCGCCCCGGAGGGAGCCTCGACCATCACCCTCGCCGCCCCCGAGGAGGACCAGATCGACGCGCTGGAGCGGCTGGCCGAGGCAGTCGAAGCACCGCCCGCCGAGCCTGTCGCCGTGAACCCGCGACCGAAGCTCCCCACCTCCGGACCCCTCGACCAGGACACGATCGGCCAAGTCCTGGGTGCACTGATCCCGGAGGGCGCGGTGATCTGCGACGAGTCGATCACCACGGGCCGCAACTTCTTCGCCCTGACCCGGGATGCGGCGCCGCATTCCTGGCTGCAGCTCAGCGGCGGGTCGATCGGGCTGGGCATCCCGATGGCCACCGGGGCGGCGATCGCCTGCCCAGGCCGCAAGGTGATCAACCTCCAGGCCGACGGCAGCGGCCTCTACACCGTGCAGGCGCTCTGGACCCAGGCCCGGGAGCGCCTCGACGTTGTGACCCTGGTCTGGTCGAACCGCTCCTACGCGATCCTGCGGGCGGAACTCACCAATGTCGGCGCGCTCAATCCCGGCCCCAAGGCGATCGGCATGCTGAGCCTCGACGATCCGGCCCTGGATTGGGTCAGCCTCGCCAGGGGCTTCGGCGTCGAGGGTCTGCGCGTGGAGACGCTTGAGGCCTTCATCGCGGCGTTCCAGCACGCCCTGGCAGATCCCGGCCCGCACCTGATCGAAGTGGCTCTGTGAACCGCACCAGCTACCCGCTCACCGGGCTGGAAGGCCCGGTGGAGATCCGGATCGACCGCTGGGGGGTGGCGCATATCCGGGCCGGAACGACGCTCGACGCGTTCCGGGCCCAGGGGTTCAACGCCGCCCGGGACCGGCTGTGGCAGCTCGACCTCTGGCGCAAGCGCGGCCTCGGCTTGCTGGCGGCGGATTTCGGGCCAGGCTACCTCGCCCAGGATCGCGCCGCCCGGCTGTTCCTGTATCGCGGGGATAGGGCGGCCGAGTGGGCCGCCTACGGGCCGCAGGACACGCGGGCGATCGTCACGGCCTTCGTAGACGGGATCAACGCCTTCGTAGTGCTGACCGAGGCGCGGCCGGCGCTGCTGCCGCCGGAATTCGCCCTGACGGACACGCGCCCGTCCCGGTGGCTGCCGGAGGACGTGGTCCGGATCCGCAGCCACGGGCTGGTGCGCAACGTCCTGTCCGAGGTCGCCCGCGCCCGTGTGCTTGCCAGGGCCGAGACCCGCAACGCCGGCCTTGCCGCAGACGACCTGCGCAAGCGGATCAGCCCGCCCCACGATCCGGTCGTCCCGGACGGGATCGACGCCGCCGGCTGGCCCGACGATCTCCTCGACGCTTTTCGGTTGGCCACCGCCCCGGTCGGGTTCACGCCCGAGCGGATGGCGGCGACGCGCGAGGAGGCCTGGCACTGGACCAGGGTCGATGCGCACGGTGCCGTCACGCGCAGGCCGCGTGCCGCCCCGAAGGAGCCGGCCGAGGGCTCGAACAATTGGGTGGTGGGACCCGCCCGCACCGAGACCGGGCGACCGATCCTGGCGAGCGACCCGCATCGGATCTACCTGCAGCCCTCGCTGCGCTACGCGGTCCACCTCACCGCTCCGGGCCTCGACGTGATCGGGGCCGGCGAGCCGGCGCTGCCGGGTATCTCCATCGGTCATAACGGCCATGCGGCCTTCAGCCTGACCATTGCGCCGATGGACCAGGAGGATCTTTTTGTGTGTGAGACCGATCCCGAGCATCCGGATCGGTACCGATACGAAGGCGGCTGGGAGCCGATCGAGCGGATAACCGAAACGATCCCGGTTCGCGGCGGGCCGGATGAGACCGTTGTGCTCGGCTTCACCCGGCACGGTCCGGTGCTCCGTGAGGCGGGGGGACGCGCCTTCGCGTTGCGCACGGTCTGGTCCGAGCCGGGTGCTGCCGCCTATCTCGGCAGCCTAGCCTATCTCGGCGCCACGACCCCGGAGGCGTTCGGGCAGGCCCTACGCCACTGGTCGGCCCCCTCCGTCAACCAGCTCTACGCCGACGTGACCGGGCGGATCGCCTGGTTCATGGCCGGCAAGGCGCCGGTTCGCCCCGCCCATGACGGGTTGCTGCCGGTGCCGGGCGATGGCCGCTACGACTGGGCAGGATTCCACGATTCCAGCGCCCTGCCCTCCCGCATCGACCCGCCGGAGGGTTACCTCGCTACCGCCAACGAGATGAACCTGCCGCCGGACTTTCCGACCGAAACCCGCAAGGTCGGTTTCGAGTGGGCCGAGCCTTGGCGCGCCCGCCGGATCCGGGCGGTGCTCGACGGGCAGACCCGGCACAGCGTGGCGGATTCCCAGGCCCTTCAGGGCGACGCGCTGTCCGAGCCGGCCCGGTGGCTCGCCGATCTGGTCCGCGCGCTGCCGGCGGTGTCGGATCCCGATGTCGCGGCGGCCCGGGCCATGCTGGCCGCGTTCGACGGTACGCTGCACGAGAACTCCGCGGCGGCTGCCCTGATCGAGGTGTTCTGGGGCCGCCATCTGCGCCCGGCGCTGCTGAAGGCACTGGTGCCGGATGCCGAGACGCATCGCCTGCTGCCGCCCGGCGACACGCAGAGCCTGATCGAGCGCCTGGAGATGGGATTCGATCCGGCCACGCGCGACGCTCTCCTCATCGAGACCATGGGCGCCGCTTTCCGGGATTGTCGTGCCCGCATGGGTCAGGAACCGGCAACCTGGTCCTGGGGGCGTCTGCACCATGCCCTGTTCGCGCATCCACTCTCGCCGCTGCGGCCGGATTTCGCCTGGGATGTCGGCCCGCTGCCTGTCGGCGGCGCCGCGGCATCGGTCATGCACGCGGAGTACCGGACCGACACGTTCCGGCTGACCCACGGTGCCTCGTTCCGCATGGTCGTGGATGTGGGTGACTGGGACCGGTCGGTCTTCATCAACGTGCCGGGCCAGTCGGGGGACCCGGGCAGCCCGCATTACGGCCACCTGGCTCCCGTCTGGGGGCGCCAGGACCATGTGCCGATGCTCTACGGCCGCGCGGCGGTGGATGCGGCCACCGAGACGATCATCACGCTAAACCCGGCCTCCGCCTGACCGGCGGCCGGCCGAAGACGAGGACCAAAAGACCTTGAAGATCTTCATTGCCGGATTGGCCACCGAGACCAACACCTTCGCGCCGCTGCCCACTGGGCGGGCGGCCTTTCTGGCCGATTATGCCCGCCGGGACGGCAGCAAGAACCCGCCCCGCCTCAGCAACATCGGCCTGAAGGCCTGGGGCGCGCTGGCCGAGGCGGACGGACACGATGTGATCGAGAGCGTCTCGACCTTCGCGCAGCCGGGCGGGATCACCCTGCGCGCCGTCTACGAGGAGCTGCGCGACGCGCTGCTGGACGATCTTCGGACCGCGATGCCGGTGGATGCCGTTCTCTTGTTCATGCACGGCGCCATGGTCGCCGAGGGCTACGACGATTGCGAGGGCGATACCCTGGAGCGGGTCCGCGCCATCGTCGGGCCGGACGCAACGATCGGCCTCGAGCTCGACCTGCACTGCCACCTGACCGAGACGATGCGGCGGAGCGCCGACATCATCGTGATCTACAAGGAATACCCCCACACCGACATCGTGGACCGCGCCCGCGACCTCTACCCGCTGGTTATGCGCACGGTCGCCAAGGAGATACGCCCGGTGATGGCCTATGCCGATTGCCGGATGATCAACATGTGGCGCACCACCCGCGAGCCGGTCGCAGGCTTCGTACGCCGGATGGAGGCCCTGGAGGGCCTGGATGGCATCCTGTCGGTCTCCTTCGGACACGGCTTCCCGTGGGGCGACGTACCGGATGTCGGCGCCAAGATGCTGGTGGTCGCCGACGGCGATGCCGCCAAGGCGCAGGCGCTCGCCGACGAACTCGCCGGCGCGGTCTGGGCGATGCGGGAGGAGGCGGCGAGCCGTTGTGACACGATCGATGCCGCCATCGACGCCGCGCTCGCCTCCAGCGACCCGCGCCCGATGGTGCTCGCCGACTTCGCCGACAATGCCGGGGCCGGGGCGCCCTCGGACAACACCGCGATCCTGGCCAGGCTCGCCGAGCGCGGCATCAAGGATGTGGCGCTTGGGCTGATCTGGGATCCCGGCGCGGTCGGGATCTGCCACGAGGCCGGTCTCGGCGCGTCCTTCGTATTGCGCATCGGTGGCAAGTGCGGCGTGACCTCGGGCGATCCCGTGGACCTGCGCATCACCGTGCGCGGCCTCTCCGAGGATCACAGCCAGGGCGGCCTCAGCGGTGGCCGGGCGCACCTCGGACCCGCCGCCTGGGTCGAGGCCGACGGGATCCACGTGGTCCTGACCCATATCCGACAGCAGGCCTTCGCGCCCGACGCCTTCACGGGGCTGGGGCTGACCCTCGATGACAAGCGGATCGTGGTGGTGAAGTCGATGCAGCATTTCTACGCCGCCTTCGCACCGATCGCGAGCGAGGTCCGCTACGTCGCAGCGCCCGGCGCGGTCCCGCCCGATTACGGCGCGATCCCCTACACCAAGCGCTCGGGCCGCTACTGGCCCAAGGTCGCCGATCCCTTCGCCGAGTCCTCCACCGAGAGCGCCCGATGATCCCGGACCTGCCATTCGACGCGGAGTCCATCCTGGCGACGCTGCGCCCCTGGGTGGAATGCGAGAGCCCGACCCACGACGCGGCCGCGGTCAACCGGATGATGGGCCTGGCCGCCCGCGACCTCGCGGTCGCCGGGGCCGCGGTCGAGACCATTCCCGGCCGGATGGGCCTGAGCGATTGCGTCCGCGCTCGATTCCCGCACCGGCATCGTGACCGGCCCGGCATCCTGGTGCTCGGTCATCTCGACACGGTGCATCCGGTCGGCACACTGGGGAGCCTGCCCTGGCGGATCGAGGGCAACCGTGCCTACGGGCCGGGCATCCTCGACATGAAGGGCGGCAACGTGATCGCGCTCGCGGCGATCCGGGCCCTGACAGCGTCCGGGATCGCCACGCCGTTGCCGGTGACCTTCCTGTTCACCGGCGACGAAGAGGTCGGCAGCCCCTCGACACGGGACCTGATCGAGGCCGAGGCTGCCCGCCACGCCTTCGTGCTGGTGCCCGAGCCCGGCCAGGCCGACAACGGCGTCGTCACTGGGCGCTACGCCATCGCGCGCTTCGACCTCGAAGCGTTCGGCCGCCCGAGCCATGCCGGCGCGTCGCCGCATGAGGGCCGCTCGGCGATCCGCGCCATGGCGCGCATGATCCTGGCGATCGACGGCCTGTCGGACGCCGATTGTACCTTCTCCACCGGGATCGTCTCGGGCGGGCAATGGGTGAACTGCGTCCCGACCCTGTGCCGCGGCCAGGCGCTGAGCATGGCCAAGCGCCAGGCCGACCTCGACCGCGGGGTCGAGCGGATGCTGGCACTGACGGGCGAGCAGGACGGCGTCCGCTTCTCGGTCGCCCGGGGCGTCACCCGGCCGGTCTGGGAGCCGGATGCCGGCTGCATGGCCCTCTACGAGCAGGCGCGGACCTTGAGCGAGGCGCTCGGCCAGCCCCTGCCCCACCGCAGCGCCGGAGGCGGCTCCGACGGCAACTTCACGGGCGCCAACGGCATCCCGACGCTCGACGGTCTCGGCCCGCTCGGCCAGGGCTACCACACCCTCGACGAGCATGTGCTGATCGAGACCCTGCCCCGGCGGGCGCGCCTGTTCGCGGCCCTGCTGGCCAATCTCGGCGCGGCGGAACGCCCGTGAGCGCGGACCCCGTGACCGTCGTCGTCGCCGGCGCGACCGGCGATCTTGGCCTGCGGATCGTGCGGGCCCTTCGGCGCGAGGGTACGCCCGTGACAGCCATCGTTCGGCCCGGGGCCAATCTCGCCCGGACGGCACCGCTCACGGCCCTCGGCGCGCGCATGGTGGAGGCCGGCCCGGGTCGCCCGGGCAGCTGGCAGGCCGCCTGCGCGGGTGCCGGCTGCGTGGTCTCGGCGCTCAACGGCCTGAGCGGCACGGTGATCGACGCGCAGACCGCCCTGCTCGAGGGCGCGGTCCGGGCCGGCGTGCCGCGCTTCATCCCGTCCGACTTCTCCATCGATTATGCGAAGACCGTCCCCGGCGGAAACCGCAACCTCGACCTGCGGCGAACCTTTCAGGCCCGGCTCGACGCCGCGCCGATCCAGGCCACTTCGGTGCTCAGCGGCGCGTTCATGGAGCTGCTCGACGGGCAGGCCCCGCTGATCCTCCATCGTCCGCACCGGGTGCTGTGCTGGGGTAGCGCCGACCAGATCCTGGATTTCACCACGAAGGACGACACCGCTGCCTTCACGGCCCGGGCGGCCCTGGACCCGGAAGCTCCGCGCTGGCTGCGCGTCGCCGGCGACAGCTTCAGCGCCCGGACTTTGGCCGAGGCGGCGAGCGACGTCTTCGGCACCCGCTACCGGCCCCTGCGCGCCGGAGGGCTCGGTACCCTGGGCTTGATGATCCGGGTCGCGCGAACCCTCGCGCCGGGGCGGGGCGCGGTGTTCCCGCCCTGGCAGGGCATGCAGTACCTGCGCGACATGTTCGAGGGGCAGGCGCGGCTCACGCCGCTCGACAACGCCCGCTACCCCGACCTGCGCTGGACAACGGTCAGGACCTTTCTCGCGGAATCCGCGCGGCGACGGGGCCGGTAGCCGACGCCGCGTTGCGATCAGGCGCGGCCCCAGCCGAGGGCGGCCACCGCCACGGCGCCGATCATCCCCCCGATCGTGCCGCCACCGAAGAAGCCCGCTGTTGCCAGGAGTGGACCCGAGGGCGCCGCCAGCGCGAAGACCAGGGAGCTTCCGACGCAGCCTGCGGTGGCGATCACGGACATCGGGGACCTCATGCAACTATCGGTTGTATAACCGGGGCCGTTTCCATCAGGTTCCCGTTCGCGGGGCGACGTTGGGTCAGACTGGGTCGATGGGCATCTCCGGGACGCCGCCGGCCTCGATGACCGCGCCCGCCGCGAGGCAGAGATCCTCCCGGTACCGAGAGGCGACGAGTTGGACGCCGACGGGCGTGCGGCCGACCAGGCCGGTGGTGACGGTGAGTGCCGGGACGCCGATCGGCGCCAGACCCACCTGGAGGACGTTCGCCTCGAAGGCGCGCGCGATCCCGGCCTCGCCGGTCCGGTCGAGCCCGTCCGGGAACGGCAGCTCGGCGGAGACCGGCACCAGCAACACGGAATGCTCGGCAAGGAACAACGACCAGTCGCGCACGAGCGTCGCGCGCCGCGTCAGCGCCTTGGCGATGGCGTCGGGTGCCATCGCCTCCGCGCGCGTGCTGAAGTGTTCCAGCAGGTCGATGGCCGCCGGGTCGCCTTCGCGCTCGGCCGCCGCCCGGGCCGCCTCGTAGCCGTCGCCCAGCCAGAGCTGAAGCTGCAGGGCGCTCGCCTCGCGGATCGGCGGCGTGTCGGCGATCTCAGTCACCGCCCAGCCGGCCTCGGTCAGGCGCCGGGCGGCCTCGCGCAACGCGGCCTCGACCTCGGGTACCACCGCGAGGCCGCCGGGCCGCACGCAGAGCGCCGCGCGGCGCGGCACCGCGGGACCTTCCAAGGGCGCCGGCACCCACCAGGGATCGCGCGGGTCGGGGGCCGCCATCGCGTGGAAAGCGAGACGTATATCCGCGATGCTGCGGGCCAGCGGACCCGACACCGCCATCAGCTGCGGCCCGATCCCGCGCTCCGGCGACGAGGCGTTCCAGGTCGGGACCCGGCCCAGGCTCGGACGGAGGCCATGCACGCCGCAGGCATAGGCCGGGTAGCGGACCGAGCCGGCGATATCGGTGCCGTGGGCGATCGCCCCGATCCCGGCCGCCACCGCGGCGCCGGCCCCGCCGGACGAGCCCCCCGGCGTCAGGGCAGGATCGCGCGGATTCTTGGTCTCGCCGTGCAACTGGTTGGTGGTGAACCAGCGCAGCGAGAAGGCGGGCGTGTTTGTGCGTCCGAGCAGCACCGCTCCGGCGCGCCGGAAGTTCGCCACGACGGGGTTGTCGTCGGTGGCCATGAGATCGCGCTGGAGGCGCAGGCCGTTCGTGGTCGCGAAGCCCCGCTGGTCCACGTTGACCTTGATCGTCACCGGCACGCCCGCGAGCGGCCCGAGCGTATCGCCCCGGACGCGGGCGGCGTCGACGGCGTCGGCCTGCGACAGCACCTCGTCCGGGCGATGCTCGACCACGGCGTTGATTCGCCCGTTGACTGCGTCGAGCCGATCCAGGGCGGCCTGTGCGACCTCCCGGGCCGAGACCTGGCCGGTGCGAATCAGGGCCGAGAGGTCGGTCGCAGTCAGACGCCAGAGCTGCATGAGATGTCCCTTCGCCGAGCCCCGCAGGGCGAGATTCGCTTTTGACACGCGCCGCCGCGAGGCGCGTCACGGTCTTATTCTTTATGCAAGCGCGCGGCCGTTTTTTTAAGCATTGGCCGATTGCGAGCATCGGCAACGGCTTGCCGCATCGCAGCAGAGGAACCTAAGCATTTTGCGGTAGCCGACCCTTGCCAAGCATAGACTGATTGATAACCTCGCCACCGTTCGCCCGTTCAACCGGCCAAATCTGCGGGAAGGATCGATCTCCTCCGACGAAGACAGACAACCTCCAGAGCAAGGCAGGCTTCCATGGCAGAGATGATTCGCGTCAAGCCGACTCACGACGGCACCTATACGGTCTATCGCGGGACTCTCGCGTTGATCAGCGGGCTGACCCGCCTGCAAGCGGAGCGTTACGAAGCCAGCATCAGCCAACAGCAACGGTCCGAGCTCGCTGCTGCGAGCCATTGATGCCCTGGACCGAGGCCGGCCGCCGGACGGACAGGCTGGTCTCGGTTTCGACGACGCCCCGGGCGCTCAGGTCAAGCTGATCGGTCCGAGGTCGCTGACCGTGCCGGCCGAGTCCAGGCCGCGGCGCCGCGCGCTGACCGCGAAACCTTCGCCCGAGCGGGCGATCTCGTACATCAGATAGGAAGCCCGCCGCGCCGCGAGCCCGCCATGTCCATCCGGGCGCGCGGAGGCCGATGGCGCGCCGATCACCGGTACGGAACGTCCGTCCGGCCCCGGGACGAGGGCGCTGGTGGTGGTGTGGTTGTGGCCGTGCAGGATCAGGTCGGCCCCTGCCCGCGCGATCATCGCAGTGAAAGCGGCGGCGTCCTTCAGCTCCCGCCCCGACGAGGCGCCCCCCGGCTGAGGCGGATGGTGGATCATCACCACCCGGAACGGCTTGCCCGGTTCGGTCGCGAGCGCGCGCAACAACGCTTCGGCTGCGGCGAGCTGTGACGGTCCGAGGCGGCCGGTGGCCACGAACGGCTTTGTGGGGATCGCGCTCGAGAGGCCGATCAGGGCCACCGGGCCGCGCCGCCGCAGGTAGGGAAAGCGTCCCGACGAACCCGAATCGTCCCCGGTGTAGCCGCGGCAGGCCGCCAGCAGCCCCTCCAGGGAGCCGCGCACGTAGGCGTCGTGATTCCCCGGCACGAAGCTCACCGTCTCGGGCGGACCCAGTGCCTCCAGGAAGGTGCGCGCGGTCTCCCACTCGCTCGGCAGGCCGATGTTGCACAGGTCGCCGGTGCAGGCGACATGCGCAGCCCCCTGCTGCTTCAGGTCCGCCACCAGGGTTTCGAGCACGGTCATGTCGTGGCTGCGCGAGCGACCGCGCCGCCAGTTGGCGTAGCCGGTGGCGCGCTTGCCGATGAGCTGGTGCAGGCGCACGCGGCCGAGCGGGCCGACATGCGGGTCACTGAGATGGGCCAGGCGGAAGATCAAGGCCGACGATCAACGCTGCAGGAGGGCATGGAACGCGCCCGGCATCGCGGTCGCGGGCCCTCGCGTCAAGCGCTGCCGATCAGCATCCCGGCGGCGAGTACCAGAGCGCCGCCGAGCATCACCTGCAGCGCCGCACGCCAGAACGGCGTCGCCATGAAGCGGGTGCGGATCGCCGCGATGGCGACCAGCTCGACGATCACCACCAGGATTGCGAGGCTCGTGGCGAGCAGGAACGGGTTCGGCCAGCCGGGCGGCAGCTTGTCCGGGATCGCGTAGGGCAGCGTGTGCCCGAGGCCGCCCAGCGTCGTCATGGCCCCGCAGACCAGGCCGCGCATCCACGGGTCGCCCCGTCCGGTGACGCTGCCGTCGTCCGACAACGCCTCCGTGAAGCCCATGCTGATGCCAGCCCCCACGGAGGCCGCCAGCCCGACCAAGAAGGTCGCGCCGTTATGGCCGGTGGCAAAGGCTGCCGCGAAGATCGGCGCTAGGGTCGAGACCGACCCGTCGATCAGGCCGGCAAGCCCGGGCTGGACGTAGCGCAGGGCGAAATTCCGCCGGGCTTCGGCGTCGTCGATCACGGTTTCGAAGGCAGCAGCCATCGGATACCCTCCTGTTTGTATCGGTTCTAATCTACAATTTAGAACCGATACAAACAAGGCGCGGACGGATTTTCGCTGCGATGGGCGCGCTTTCGCCTGGTCCGCTCCGGTGTCGGGCGTGCGATCGCGTCTGTCCGAGGGCCGACCGAGTTGCGTTCGCCGAGGCGCGGGGACTAGACCATGGCGGGACGAATCCGCGCCCGCTCCGATCGGGCTGCGGCGCTCCGGCCGCCAAAAGCGTTTCATGAGTCTCGGCAAGCGCATCCTTCGCCATCCCGTCGTCCAGCGCGCCCTCGGACGCCTGGCGGCCGGATATCTGCGGCTCGTACAGGCGACGAATCGCTTCGAGGTGCAGGCCAGCGCGGCTGCCCCCGGGAGCGCCGACGGGTGGATCGACGCGCATGTGCCGCTCATCGCCGGCATGTGGCACGGGCAGCACATCATGATGCCGTTCATGCGCCGGTCGAGCGATCGGGTCGCGACGATCATCTCAAAGAATCCGGACGGCAACATCAACACCATCGCGCTGGAGCATCTCGGCGTACGCGTGATCCGGGCGTCCGGCGCCCGCGGCCGGGACCGGGCGACCGACCTGCGCGCCAAGGGTGGTGCGGAAGGGTTGCGGGCGATGCTGCGGGCCCTGAAGGCCGGCGAGTCGGTTGCCTTCAGCGCCGACGTACCGAAAGTGTCGCGTCGTTGCGATGCCGGGATCCTGACCCTCGCGCGGTTCTCGGGCCGACCGATCGTCCCGGCTGCCGTGGTCACGAGCCGGCACCTGCGCTTCGGATCCTGGGACAGGGCCTGTCTCGGGCTGCCGTTCGGCCGGGGTGCGGTGGTGCTCGGCGAGCCGATCTACGTCGCACGCGACTGCGCCGGCGACGAGTTCGAGTCGCTCCGACGTCACCTCGAAGCCGAGATGGACCGCGTGCATGCCCGCGCCTACGCGCTGGTCGGGCGTGCCGACCGGGCGGCGCTTTATCGCAATGGGTCCCCGGCCGCGGCGGCCGTTCCGGTGGGAGACCCCGCGTGAAGCTGCCGTCCGTGACCCTGCCGCTGCTGGCCTACCGGTCGGGCCTGCGCGTGGGTGAGCCCGCGCTGGCCGGGCTCCTCGCCTGGCGCGCGCATCACGGCAAGGAGGATCCGCTGCGGCTACCCGAGCGGCGCGGCCTGCCCGGTCGCGCCCGCCCGGTCGGACCGCTCGCCTGGATGCACGGCGCCAGCGTCGGCGAAGTCCTGTCGCTGATCGGGCTTGTCGAGGGCATGATCGCCCGCGGCTTCTCGGTGCTGGTGACCACGGGCACGCGCTCGGCCGCCGAGCTGATCGGGGCCCGCCTGCCGTCGGGCGCCGTGCACCAATACGTGCCGCTCGACGCGCCGCGCTGGGTCGCGCGGTTCCTGGACCATTGGCAGCCCAACCTCGCCATCGTGGCCGAATCCGAGATCTGGCCGAACACGATCTTGGAACTGGACGCCCGCGAGATCCCGCTCATCCTGGTCAACGGCCGGATGTCCGAGCGCTCGTTCAAGGGGTGGGAGCGCTGCCCGCGCACCGCCAAGGCTCTGCTCTCCCGGATCGCGATCTGCCTGACGCAGACCCAGGAGGACGGCGCGCGCTACGCCAAGCTCGGCGCGCCCCGGGTCAGCGTCGCCGGCAACCTGAAATTCGACTCCCAGGTGCCGCCGGTCGATCGCCAGCAACTGGCTTATCTCGACGGCATGGTCGCCGACCGGCCGGTCTGGGTCGCGGCGAGCACCCATGAGGGCGAGGACAGCATCGTCGCCTACGCCCACGCCGTGCTGAAGGCGCAGTTTCCGAGGCTTCTGACGATTCTCGCGCCCCGGCATCCGAGCCGCGGCACGGAGGCGGCCGAAGCCGCGGCCGCCTACGGCCTGCGCAGCGCTCGGCGCTCGAGCGGCGGGCGTCCGCATCCGTCCGTCGACGTCTACGTCGCCGACACGATCGGTGAGATGGGCTTGTTCTACCGGCTCGCCCCGCTGGCGTTCCTCGGCGGCTCCCTGGTTCCGCATGGCGGCCAGAACCCGATTGAGCCGGTCCGCCTCGATACGGCGATCCTGCACGGGGCCCACACCGCCAATTTCGATGTGGTCTATCGCGCCCTCGACCGGGCCGGCGCCGCCCTGCCGGTGCGGGACGGGGTCGAACTGGCCGTCCTGGTCGGCGAACTCTTGGGGGATCCGGCGCGTCTCGCCGGCATGGTGCAGGCCGGCCCCCGGGCGTTGGAGCCGTTCGAGGGTGCGGTCGGCCGTACGCTGGCAGTGCTCGAGCCGTTCGTGGCGCAGATGAAGCTTCAGCGGCTCGACCGCGGCGACCTCGCGCGCCCGCTCATGCGAACCTGATGCGGCCACCGCGCTTCTGGACGGCGGGGGGCGACCACCCGGCCGCGCGCGCCCTCGCGCCGTTCGGCGCGGCTTTTGGGGCGCTGAGCGGCCGGCGCATGAATCGCCCCGGCACCCGGGCGGGCTGCCCGGTCCTGTGCCTCGGCAATTTCACGCTTGGCGGAGCCGGCAAGACGCCTGCCGCGATCGCGGTCGCGGCCCTGCTCGTCGAACTCGGCCGCAGGCCCGCCTTCCTGTCCCGGGGCTATGGCGGGCGCACGGCCGGACCGGTCCAGGTCGATTCGACCCGCCACGGGGCCGCGGATGTCGGCGACGAGCCGCTGCTCCTAACTCGTCACGCGCCGACAATCGTGTCCCGGGACCGCCCCGCTGGAGCATCGCTGTGCCGGTCGTCAGGCTTCGACGTGATCGTGATGGATGACGGTTTGCAGAACCCGACGCTTACCAAGGACCTAGCCTGGGCGGTGATCGATGGCGGCGCCGGCATCGGCAACGGCCGGCCGTTCCCGGCGGGCCCCCTGCGGGCGCCGCTCGAAGGGCAATGGCCCCACGTCGCCGGTGTGATCCTGGTCGGAGACGGGGCTCCCGGCGCCGCGATGGCGCAGGCCGCGGAGCGGCGGGGGCTGCCGGTGCATCGGGCGCAACTCGTCCCAGATCCGATCGGCCTGATCGGCCGGCGCTGTCTCGCCTTCGCGGGGATCGGCCGGCCGGAAAAATTCTTCGCGACGCTGCGCGGGACCGGGGCAATCATCGCGGCGGCTCGGCCGTTCCCGGATCATCATCCCTACCGCCAGGCGGAACTCGCCGCCCTGGCAGCCGAGGCGGACCGGCTCGGTGCGGAACTCGTGACCACCGAGAAGGACGCGGTCCGCCTCCCCGGCCCGTTCGCAGCGCGCGTCCGCGTCCTGCCCGTGCGCCTCGTGCCGGACGATCCCGAGGCCTTGCGCGCGCAGATCCGCAAGGCGCTGTGACGCTACGGGCGCCCGGTTTCCTTGAGCCGCGCCAGGATCGCCTCGGGTGATACGTAGGCCTCCTGTCGGGTGGCGCTCCAGTAGCGCAACTCGTCCAGCGGGATCGGGTCGCCTGTCACCGCGCAGCGCACGAAGCTGCCTGGCTTGACCACCCGCATGGTGCCGTCCCCATACTGGACGACTGCCTCGCCGTTATGTCCGCGCTCGTAGCGACCCAGCACATCCGCCTCCTGATCGATCCTGCCATCTTAGATATCGGATCCCCGACAGGGGTCTAGCGGTCTGATCCGCATCACGTTTTTCCGAACGCCGGCAAATAAGGCCCGGAATGGTGCACGCCGGCTGCGGAGTCAGGTCAGCATCGAAGGGGCGGTATCGGTAGCCAGTAGGGCCCGCGCCGCGTCGGAATCGACGTGCATGCGTGCGATCAACGCCTCGGCGCTGTCGAACCGCTCCTCGCCGCGGATGTAGCCGACGCATTCGACGGCGATCTCCCGTCCGTAGAGGTCTCCGGCGAAATCGAACAGGTAGACTTCCAGGAGCGGCGCGCCGTCGTCGAAGGTCGGACGGCGCCCGTAGCTTGCCACGCCGTCGCGGATCTCGCCGGGACCGAGGCGGACGCGCACCGCGTAGATGCCGTGGGCCAGCCCGCAATCGGGAAGCATCACGTTGGCGGTCGGGAAGCCGAGTTGGCGCCCGCGCTTGTCGCCGTGACGGACCTGGCCGAGCACGAACCAGCGGTAGCCGAGCAGCGCGTTGGCCCGGGCGACGTCGCCGCCGGCCAGAGCCGCCCGGATCGCGCTGGACGAGACCGGATCGGTCTCGCCCGCCAGGGCGACGGGCTCGACGATCCGGCAGCCCAGGCCGGCCTCGTCGCAGAGTTCGGCCAGGATCGCCGGCGTGCCCTCGCGGTTGCGCCCGAAATGGAAATCGTGGCCGACCACCACGCCGGACAGCCCCAGAGATCCTTTCAGGAAGTCGAACACGAAGGCGCGGGCGCCCGTGGCGGCAAGCGCCCCGTCGAAGCGGCGCACGACCAACCCGTCGAGGCCGAGATGCGCGAACACGATCTCCTTGGCCGCCAGCGAAGTGAGGCGGAACATCGGCGCATCGGGCGCGAAATAAGCGCGCGGATGCGGCTCGAAGGTCAGCACCGCGGATGGCCGGCCGGCCTCGCGCGCCACCGTCCTGACGTTCTCGACCAGCACGCGGTGGCCGCGATGGACGCCGTCGAAATTGCCGATCGCCGCGACCGCTCCGGCGAGGGCCGGTGGGATCGGCGTATCGACGCCGCAAATCGTGAAAGGCCGCATGGCCGGTTGGTCGCCTGAGGCCATCGATTCGGGGTCGGAGACTCGGAAGGGTCGGATGAGAAGAGGCGCCTGCGCGGTTCGCGTCAGGCCCGACGGCGCCGGACCCTGCCCAAAGCTGCCCGGAGGGTCAAGCGAACCCCCTACCCTGCGACGACGCAGGGGCGGTCTGCGAAAGACACACCCGCAGATTAACGGCTTCGCAATGCGGCGGGCCTATTTTAAATGCTGTGCAGCGCGGCTATTTTGCGGCGTTAGTGAAGCGTTCATCTTTCCGGGAGCCGCCGCGGCTTCCCGCCGGGCAATACGGAGCAGTTGGTCTATGGCTCTCGATCTGAGCATGCCGATCCTCGTTGTCGACGATTACCAGACGATGGTCCGAATCATTCGGAATCTATTGAAGCAGCTCGGATTCGAAGAGGTCGATGACGCTTCGGATGGTACGGCAGCACTGGCTCGCCTGAAGGACCGCAAGTACGGCCTGGTCATCTCCGACTGGAACATGGAGCCAATGACCGGCTACGAGCTGCTCCGGCACGTGCGGGCCGACGAAAACCTTCGGACTACGCCGTTCATCATGGTGACCGCCGAATCGAAGACCGAGAACGTCATCGCCGCCAAGAAGGCCGGCGTGAACAATTATATCGTCAAGCCGTTCAACGCGGCGACGCTCAAGTCCAAGATCGAGGCGGTCTGCGGGAACTGATGATTTCCGTGGCACGCCCAACGCGCCCTCCGGCAAAGCCGCCGGCACGCCGGAAGGCGCCCAAGAGCGATGCCGCCGGCATCGACGGTCGCCGATCCCAGGAGGAGAGCATGTCGTCAGCCGCCGCGCGACAGCCCGATATGCGGTTCCGTGAACCGCACGCCGTGATCTCTGAGTTGATCGAGATTGCGGATTACATCGCCCATTTGCGCGAGGAGATCGGTGCGCTCCGGGCGAACGAGATGAGCCGCGACCGAATTCCCATGGCGCATGAGGAACTCGGCAGCGTCGTCGTCGCGACCGCCGGGGCCACCAACACGATCATGGAGGCCGCGGAGGCGATGCTCGGCCTCCCGGACGGGCCTGGCTACCGGGATGCCGTCGAAGAGCGAATCAACACGATCTTCGAAGCCTGCGCCTTCCAGGACATCACCGGCCAGCGCATCGCCAAGGTTGTGGAGGCCCTGCGGCTTTTCGAACAGCGGCTCGCCCGCTTCGTCGGCGCCGTGAAGGCCCGGGATGCATCCTCCACCGACCCGGCCGAGATGGCTCGCCGGGCCCGCGCGGAGGACCTCCTCCTCAACGGCCCCCAGGCCGTCGAGGAAACTCCGTCCCAGAACGACATCGACGCCCTGTTCGCCTGACCGGCTCCCGCCCCCGGTCGGTCGGGCGCCCATCGACCCGCGTCGGTCGGGCGGGTTAGACGCCCTCGGCAACCCGATGCCGAGGGCGGCGTCGAAGGAAAGTTCCGGCCCAAACATGGCGGCGCAAAGCTGGTCCGATCTGACGACGGACGACCTCAACCGGCGCGACCTGCGGCGGGCGATTGCGGTGTTGCCGGTGGCTGCCATCGAGCAGCATGGGCCGCACCTCCCGCTCGGCACCGACGCGATCATCGCCGACGGCTATCTCGACCGCGTGCGCACGCGTGTGCCGGACGACCTCGACGTGCTGCTGCTGCCGGTCCAGGCCATCGGCAAGTCCGACGAACACGATGCGTTTCCAGGCACGCTCTCACTCGAGACCGGGACGGCCCTGGCGGCCTGGACCGGGATCGGTGCTGCCATCTATCGCGCCGGCTTCCGCAAGCTGGTGATCGTCACGAGCCATGGGGGCAACAGCGCCCTCATCGATCTTGTGGCCGGCGATCTGCGCGCGCGGTTCGGCATGGTCGCGGTCACGACGTCCTGGGCCCGGTTCGGCTATCCCGACGGCCTGTTTCCCGCTGACGAGATCGCTTACGGCATCCATGCCGGGGGCATCGAGACCGCACTGATGCTGGCCCTGCGGCCGGACCTCGTGCGGGCCGACCGCATCGCGGATTTCCCGCCCCGCAACCGCGCGATGATTCGAGATTTCACCCATCTCCGCGCCGGCCGGCCAGCCGCCTTCGCCTGGAAGGCGGGCGACCTGCACCCGTCCGGAGCCATGGGGGATGCCCGGCTGGGCAGTGCCGAGGCCGGGCATGCGGCCCTCGATCATGGCGCCGCCGCGTTCGTGGAACTGCTGCGGGACGTGGAGCGGTTCGAGCTGGATCCGGCGTAACCGGCGCGGACGTGCCGCCGAAAGGTCCGTCACGCGCCGTGCATCCTCCGCCGGCGCCGAGAGGCCCGGCCATGAAAGTCGTCGCGTTGATCTCCGCCGCCCTATTGCTCGCCGCCGGTCGTCCGGCCGCGGCACTCGAGCGGCCCGTCGTCGTCGAACTCTTCACCTCGCAGAGCTGCTCCTCCTGCCCGCCCGCCGAAGCGCTGATCGGGCGGCTCGCGCAGGAAGGTGCGGACGTGCTGCCGCTGGCCTTCCACGTCACCTACTGGAACCACCTCGACTGGCGCGACCCCTACTCCCTGCCCGCCGCCACCGAGCGGCAGGCTGATTACGCGGCCCGGTTGGGCAGTTCGAACTACACCCCGCAGGCCGTCATCGACGGACGCGCGGCCCTGGTCGGCTCCGACGAGGCCGGCCTGCGGGCCGCCGTGGCACGGGCCCGGAGTGCCGGGACGGCCGTCCGGGTGACGCTGTCCCGTAATGGAGCCGGTCTCGCCGCCCGGGTCGGGGCCGGAAGCGGAACGGGCCGGGTCCTGCTGATCGGCTTCGATCCGAGCCATACCAGCCGGGTCCTGCGCGGCGAAAATGCCGGGCGGACCCTCGATCAGGCGAACGTCGTCCGCTCGATCCGGGATCTCGGGGCTTGGTCCGGCGCCTCTGCGACGCTCGAGGCTGCCGCGCCGGCGGGTGAGACGGCGGCTCTCCTGTTGCAGGCGACCGACGGCCGCATCCTGGGCGCGGCCCGCCTGGGCGAACGCGTCGCCGGCGCCGCGGAGTTGCCGCGATGATGCTGGCGATGCCCGGCGTCGCGGGATGCGGATGGGCCCTGGCGCGGGACTCCATCCCCGCGCTAGACTCCTGCCGTGCCGGGGAATGGATCGGCGGCGGAGCCCGGATGGCGCTCGAAGGTGAATTGGCCACTCTGATGGCGGCGGCGCAGGGTGGCGACGCGGCCGCATATCGCGCCTTGCTCAAGGCGTGCCTGCCGGTGGTCTCGTCGATCGCCCGGGCGCAGGGCGTGCGCGGCGAGGCCGTGGACGACGTCGTCCAGGACACGTTGATGACCGTGCATCGGGCTCGGGCGAGCTACGATCCCGCGCGGCCGTTCCTGCCGTGGCTGCGCGCCATCACCCAGCGGCGGGCGATCGATCGCCTGCGCCGGACCGGTCGCCGACCCCGCGAGGTTCACGATCCGATTGCATACGAGGCTGAGGCCGATCCCGGTCCCGCGCCGGGCCAGGGTCTGGAGGCGCGTGACCGCGCTGCGGCCCTGGCGCGTGCGGTCGCCTCGCTGCCGGACGGGCAACGGCAGGCCGTGGAGCATCTCGGCCTGCGGGAGCTGTCTTTGGACGAGACCGCGGCCCTGACCGGGCGCAGCAAGGGCGCGCTCAAGGTCAACCTTCATCGGGCTCTCAAGGCCCTGCGCGCCAACCTGATGCAGGAGCGGCGCTGATGGCCGACTTGGCCGGCCATGACCCGGGTCCGCACGCTTTGAGTCGCCACGACCGGCTGGTCGAGGATCTCGCCATCGGCCTGGAGCCGGTTCGGCCTCTGCCCTCCCCGGCCCTGCGCGCCGCCATGTGGCTGGGCGCGGCCCTGATCGTCGGGCTGGTCCTGGCGAGCCGGATCGACTCCACCGGCTTCATGCTGCGGATGCGCGTGCCGGATCTCGCCTGCGCCGCGCTCGGGGCGGTGCTGACGGCGGCCGGCGCTGCGTTCGCGGCCTTCGCCACCAGCGTCCCGGGCCGCTCCCGGGCCTGGGCCTTGCTGCCGCTCCCCGCCCTGGCCCTCTGGATCGGGGCGAGCGGCTTCGGCTGCCTGCGCGATTGGATCGCCCCCGGCACCGATCGGCCGAATCCCCAGGAGGTCGCCGGCTGCTTCAGTTTCCTGGTCTGCGTCTCGGCGCCGCTTTCCGTGCTGATCGTCGTGATGCTGCGCCGCGCCTGCCCGCTCCGGCCGAACCTGACCGCGGCGCTCGGCGGGCTCGCGGCCGCAGCGGCGTCGGCCGCTCTGTTGATGCCGTTCCATCCGCACGACGCGACCGCGTCGGATCTGCTGATCCATGCCGTGGCGGTGCTGGGCGTGATCGGACTCAACGGTCTCGCGGGCGGCCGGCTGGTCGGCAGCCGTGTCAACTCGAGCTGAGCGTCAGCGCTCGTCCGGATCCGCCCCCGGCCAGGCAACGATCCGGTCCGGCAACTCGTCGTCGGAGAACTCCTCCTCGTTGCCGGCAAGCCGGCCCCGGATGGAGATGCCGGCCTCGTGCACGCTGGAGGCCCGGCCCGAGACCAGGGGATGCCACGGATAGAGCGGCTCGCCGTCGCGGACGAGCCGATAGCCGCAGGTCGGCGGCAGCCACGGGATCGTCCGCACCGCCTCCGGGGTCAGGCGGACGCAGTCGGGCACGCGCTTCTGTCGGCGGGCGTAGTCGCGGCAGCGGCAGGTCAGGCCGTCGAGCAGGGTGCAGCCGATATCGGTGTGGTGGACCTCGCCGGTCTCGTCGTCCTCGAGCTTGATCAGGCAGCACCGACCGCACCCGTCGCACAGGCTCTCCCACTCGGACGGCGTCATGGCTTCGAGGGTCTTGGTCCGCCAGAACGGCTCGGCGACCCCGCGGCGCAGCGCCTCGGGCTTGGACATCGGTCAATCTCGCGATCGGGAATTGTCTGTCTCTGCCCGAGCCCGCGCCGCCGGGCAAGCCGGCGGGCCTGCGGCGAATCACGGGACTGCGCAGAGCCTCGCCGACCGTTCCGGATCCTGCTAAGGATGGGAACGCCGCGCGGTGTCTCGGCCGCGGGTGCCATGCCCGCGGCGCGGGCGCTCGATCCTTCTCGCCGCGAAGGCGCTCGACAAGCCGGGTCCGACAACGTGCGCCTGCCGACGCTCACCGAGATCAAGATCCGCGTCGAGCGCGCCGCTTTGGCGTTCGATGCCTGGGTCAATGCCGGCCTCTACGACAGCGGCCGCTCCACCGGCGCGGCCTACGAGCGCTTCCAGCGGGTCATGAGCCGGTTCGCCGTCCACGGCTGGAAGCGGATCGCCCTCGACCTGACCAGCGAGGCCGTCACCCTGGGGGCCGGCGGCGCGGTGCTGCTGCTCGCCTTCGCGCAGCCCGCGTTCCAGCTGACCAGCGAGAACTGGCTGAAGCAGCAAGATCTCGCCGTCACATTCCTCGACCGGTACGGCACCGAAGTCGGTCGGCGCGGCATCAAGCACGACGACTCGCTCAAGCTCGACGAGTTTCCCGACATCATGATCAAGGCGTTGGTCTCCACCGAGGACCGGCGCTTCTACGAGCACTGGGGCATCGACCCGATCGGCACCCTGCGGGCGCTGGTCAACAACTCGCGCGGCGGCGGCGGAACGCAGGGCGGCTCCTCGATCACGCAGCAGCTCGCCAAGAATCTCTTTTTGACGAACGAGCGCTCGCTCGAAAGAAAAATCAACGAGGCGTTCCTGGCCCTGTGGCTGGAGAGCCACCTGACCAAGAACGAGATCCTGAAGCTCTATCTCGACCGGGCCTATATGGGCGGCGGCACCTTCGGCGCCGTGGCGGCGGCGGATTACTATTTCGGCAAGCCGCTCAAGGACATCAGCCTGGCCGAGGCGGCCATGCTGGCGGGCCTGTTCAAGGCGCCGACGAAATACGCGCCCCACGTCAACCTGCCCGCCGCCCGGGCCCGCGCCGCGGACGTGCTTCACAACATGGTGGAGGCCGGCTTCGTCACGGAAGGGCAGATCCAGACCGCCCTGCGCAACCCGGCGACCCCGGTGACCCGCACCCGCGACATCACCGCCGACTATTACCTCGACTGGGCCTTCGGCGAGATCAAGGCCATGGCCGATGCGGGCAAGCTCCGCAACGACCGCGTCCTGACGGTCAAGACACCCCTCGACCTCGCGATCCAGAAGCGGGCCGACGAGGCCGTGGCCGACATCCTGCGCAAGTCCGGCGACGCCTTCGACGTCGACGAGGCTGCGATGGTCATCCTCGACCCGGACGGGGCGTTGCGCGCCATGGTCGGCGGCGCCGATTACGGCGAGAGCCAGTTCAACCGCGCCACCGACGCGCTGCGCCAGCCCGGCTCGTCGTTCAAGCCCTACGTCTACTCCGCCGCCCTCCTGTCGGGGCTGTTCAAGCCCGAGACCGCGGTGGTCGACAGCCCGGTCTGCATCGGCAATTGGTGCCCGCAGAATTACGGCCGGTCCTATGCCGGACGGGTGCCGATGTGGCTCGCCGTAGCGAAGTCGATCAACACGATCCCGATCAAGATCTCGATCTCGCTCGGCAAGGCCATGGGCATCAGCCATGAGGCCCGCGCCGCGAAGGCCGGCCGCGCGAAGATCACCGATCTGGCCCACAAGATGGGCATCACCTCGAACCTGATCGACACCGTCTCGATGCCGATCGGTTCCGACGAGGTCACGGTGATCGACCAGGCCGCCGGCTACGCGGTGTTCGCCAACGGCGGCTACAAGGCCAAGCCCTATGCGGCCATGGAGGTGAAGAACTCGTCCGGCGAGGTGATCTACCGCCACGCCGACGAGGCGCCCGATCGGGTGCTTCCGCCCCAGGTCGTCGCCGACATGAACTTCATGCTCAACAAGGTGGTCGAGGAGGGGACCGGCAAGCGCGCCCAGCTCGAGGGCGTGAAGGTCGCCGGCAAGTCCGGCACCACGAACGCCTACCGGGATGCGTGGTTCGTCGGCTACACCGGCAATTACGTCGGCGCGGTCTGGTTCGGGAACGACGACCACACCTCGACCAACAAGCTGACCGGCGGCTCGCTCCCCGCCCAGCTCTGGCACGACGTGATGGAGCCGGCCCACCAGGGCATCGAGATCAAGGGCTTGCCGGGCCTGAAGGAAAGCCCGCGGGCCGCCCAGCAGCAGGCGTCCGGCGGTCCCACCGCCCCGATCGATCCGAATGCCAGCGCCTACGGCAAGCTCTCGCGCCGCTCCTTCGAGGTCATCGGCGGCCTGAACGGCCTGTTCCGCACCGTCGAACGCGCGCCTGCGGGCGACGCGCGGCCGGATGCAACGGGCGCCGACAAGGCCACGCAGAAGTCCGACCGGAAGCCCGGCGACCGGGCCGCGGCACCCTCGGCTCCGCCGGGCGCGGTGGCCGAGGGCGCCCGGTCCGTCGGCGGCCGCATCGAGCTGCGGTGACCCGATGAGGCTCGCAATCCCCGGAAGCCCCGGCCGCAGCGCTGCGGCCGGAGAACCCAGACCCGCGCCGAAGGTCCGGTCCCTGGGCGGTGCCGGCCGTTTCCTCGCCCGTGTCTGGCGCAAGAGCTCGGTCGCGGGCCTCGCGGTCTACGCCCTTGCGCTCGGCGGGGTGCTCGGCCTTGCCAGCGCCGATTGGGCGACGCGGGGCGGCTATCCGTTCGGCGGCGTGCCGGTCGGCGCCTGGACGGCCTGGCCTCGGGCCGGAGCCGGGAATGCCGACCCCTATACCCGTGCCGTCAACGCCCGCCGCGGGGAGATCCCCCTGGCGGTGGGCGAGGGCCTGCTGCTGACGGCGGCGGCCGACGACCAGGGCCAGACGCTCGACGCGACCTGCACGTATCGCATTGGCGGCGGGACGCCGCCGGCCCGGGCCTGGACCCTCACCGTCGCGGGTCGCGGTGCGCGCGATCCCGGGCGTCCGGCCGTGCGGGAGGGCTTCACCTCCACGGAGGTCCTGCGCTCGGCCGACGGGCGGTTCTCGGTGATCCTCGCGCCGGACGTCCAGCCCGGCAACTGGCTGCCGAGCCCCCGGAACAGCGGCCCGGTTCGCCTGGCCCTGCGCCTCTACGACACGCCGGTCGCCGCCAGCGTCGGATCCCTCGACCGGGCCTCGGTACCGGCCATCACCCGCCTGGGATGCGCCTCGTGAGCCCGCGCTTCCTCTTCGCCACGCTGATCGGCCTGGTGCTCGCCGGGATCGTGCACATCGCGACGGTGCTGGCGATCCCGCGTCTGTCCGAGACGGACGCCGTCTCGCGCGCCCGGACCAGCGAAAACCTGGATCACCCGCAGCCGATCTACACGGTCGCCACCGGCGACGACCCCTCCCCGCCCGAGGCGTGGCTGCCGATCCCGGACCCGGCCGTGGCGGTGGGCGTCTGTGCCTACGATCTCGCCGACGGGCCGATGCGCGTCTCTGCGCGGACCGGACCGCTGTCGCTGTCGCTCGCCGCGCATGCCCGGCGAGGCGCCTTCTACGCCGTGACCGACCAAGCCGCCGTGCGCGGCGCCCTCGACCTCGTGATCCTCACCCGGGCGCAGTACGACGAGGCTCTGGCCGACGACGACGAGAACGACCCGAGCCGCGACGTGCGCATCGTCGCGCCGGACACGCGGGGCGTCGTGGTCGTGCGGGTGATCGCCAGCCTGCCCAGCCAGCGACCCGGCGCCAACGCCGCCGTCCAAGCCGTCTCCTGCACCACCGACATGCCGGCAGACGAGTCCGCAGGCAAGGATGCCGGCGGCAAACCCACCGGGCGGTAGCGCCGGGTCGACTCAGTATTTGACGACCAGCGGGGGCGCCTCGGCGACCGGTACGATGGCGGCTTCGAGGCCGCACCGGGCCGCGGCGTCCGGCGGCAGCAGCGGGTCGAGCAGGTTGCGGCGCGCGGCGAGCATGGCCAGCGAGCGCTCGGCCGGGACCGATTCCTTGGCCGGCGCCTGGGCGAAAAGATGCTCCAGGGCGTAGCGGTAGCGGGCCAGCCGCAGGCCGGCCTCGATCCGCACCCAGGCGATCAGGCAGCGGTTCTCGGCCACGTGCTGGGCTGCGAGGCGGATATCCGCGTCGTCGAGGGTCTTGGCGAAGGGCAGGCTGCGCAGCCGCGCGGCATCCGCGTCGATCACCCGCGCGGCGAGCGCCGTGAAGATCGGGATCAGGCGGGCATCGGCCGTGGCGTCGTCGGCGAGCTGTCGGTAGCGGGAGACGGGGGAGCGCGACGGCTCCGCGGTCAGCGTGTCGTAATAGGCGCCGACCTCGTCGAACCGCCAGGTCGGCGTCGCGTGCGCGCTCGCCAATCCAAGGAGGGCATCCTGGAAGGCCGTGACGGTGCTGGCCGGCTGGACGAAGCGCCAGGCGCGGTCGCGCAGGGCCTGCTCGTCGTCGGTCAAGCCGGAATCGAGGATCAGGCGGCCGCGATCGCGCGATGAGAAACTGCCGGTGGTGTCGATCAGCCCGTTCCACACACCGGTGCGGGGGCGGCCGAAATCGCCGCTCTGGGTGCAGGCGGCGAGGAGCGCCAGCGCCGTGCCGGCGGCCAGGAGGATGGAGACCCTGCGGGCGCGGTTCGGGTGCCTGTCGGCGACAGGGGCGACCGTTGGCCGATGGCGGTCCGGAACAGGCATGATCAAACCGTCGGAAACGTCGCCTGGCCGGGCCGGTCGGCGGCTATCGGTGCGTTCAGGAGGCAAGGCGCTCGTAGCGCACGCCGAGGAAGAACAGGATCTCGCCCCGCTGCTCGTCGGTGGGCGGCAGCTGGCGGGTCCGGCGCAGGTCGGGCCCGGGGAACGGCAGCAGGACCGCGGACGGATCCCGCCGCGCGTCGCGCGCCGCATCGTTGGCGGGCATTGGCAGGCGGGTCTGGCCAGTCACCTGCGGCTTGAATGGGGTCATGGTCTCCGGCTCCTGTCGGCGGCTCGAGCGGCAGTGCCCGGGCCCTGCAGAGGGGGTCGGCAAGGGCTACGGAAACCATTCAGCATGACGTGGTTAACGGAGTCTTGCCGGATCCCGGCCAGGATCCGGACGGCCTCCCGGCAGGTCTGGCGCGCGAATTGCGACGCCGGTTTTGCCCATGGCGGGCGTTTCCTCCCTTTGACTGAGGCCCTGTCCGTTCACGGATGGGGCCTTTTTTCTTGGCGGCCGTTGCGGCCCGGGCGCCACACAGCGGCGAAGCGTGGGCGCGGCGTTGCGCGCGGGGAACCCATGCAGAGCCGTGGCGCTTGCCTACCGCCCAGCGCGACCGATATGCCGGGCGCAAGCGGACGGGCCGACCGCCGCACAGATTTTCCGCGCGACCGAGATTTGAGGACACCGCTGAATGCGACTCGTTCCGGAACGATTCCTGCGCTCCAACCGCCGCCGCGGCGTCGCGACGGCAGCGCTCGCGCTGTTCGCGCTCGCCACCGGCCCGGCCTACGCCCAGCGTGAGGACCAGGGCCTGCAGCTCGGCTGCGCCAACGACTATTTCCGTCTCTGCGCCGGCGTCGATCCGAACAGCCAGGACGCGGACAAGTGCATGATGCGCAACCGCAAGCGCCTGTCGCCCGAGTGCCGCTCGGCGATCGGCGACTACGACAAGCGCACCGGCAGCAAGTCGCTGTCGGACGATTGAGCATTTACTCGGTCCAGACACGCGCCGCAGGCGAAGGGCATTTTCGATGGGCCTGACCGTCGCCGTCCAGATGGACCCGATCCAGAACATCCGGATCGCCGGGGACACGACCTTCGCTCTGCTGCTCGAGGCGCAGCGGCGGGGGCATGACCTGATCTACTACACGCCCGACCGGCTCTCGATGCAGGGCCGTCGGGTGACGGCCCGGGTCGAGCGTTTGACGGTCCAGGACGTCGAGGGCGCGCATTTCACGCTCACGCCGCCGGAGCGGATCGACCTCGCGGAGGCGGACGTGGTGCTGATGCGCCAGGATCCGCCCTTCGACATGGCCTACATCACGGCCACCCACATGCTGCAGCGGATCCACCCGGACACGCTGGTGGTCAACGATCCCTTCGAGGTGCGAAACGCGCCCGAGAAGCTGTTCGTGCTCGATTTCCCCGAACTGATGCCCCCGACCCTGATCAGCCGCGACAAGGCCGAGATCGAGGCGTTCCGTTTGGAGCACGGCACGGTCGCGATGAAGCCGCTGCACGGGCACGGCGGCGCGGCCGTCTTCAAGGTCACCGAGACGGACCCGAACTTCGGCTCGATGTTCGACCTGTTCGCCACCACCTTCCGGGAGGCCTGGGTGATCCAGCGCTACCTCGACCGGGTGACCGAGGGCGACAAGCGCATCATCCTGGTCGACGGCGTGGCGATGGGCGCGGTCAACCGTGTGCCGGCGGCCAACGATATTCGGTCGAACATGGTGCGCGGCGGGGCCGCCTCGGCCTCGGAGCTGACCGAGCGCGAGCGCGAGATCTGCGCGACGATCGGGCCGGAGTTGGCCCGGCGCGGCCTGATCCTGGTCGGGATCGACGTGATCGACGGACATCTCACCGAGATCAACGTCACCTCCCCCACGGGCATCCGGGCGATCCAGCGGCTCGGCGGTCCGGATCTCTCGGTGGCGGTCTGGGACGCGATCGAATCGCGGGTCGCAGCGCGCAAGGGTGTTTGAACGGACGGCTGTTTGGACGCTGCGACTCAGGTCTCAGCCTTCGGCGTGGCGTTGAGCTCGGCCCAGTCGAACTCCTCCTCCAGCAGGAAATAGGCGTCGTCGCCGATGCGGCCCTGCCGCCGCAGGGACAGGACCGCATTGCGTGCCGCTGCCACCGACCGGCGGCGCGCGGCATCCGAGGGCAGACTCTCGGGAGCAAGGCCCTCCTCATGGGCCTCGGCCTCTTCGAGCGCCGAGCGGAACTCAGCGCGGAGCGAATCGATTGCCGGCTCGTCGCCCGCTTCGGAGAGGCTTTCGAGGGCCGCCTTGTAGGCGGCGGCGCGTGCCCAGCCCACCTCCCGCCCGACCGGATCGTCGTCCTCAAGCTTCAGGTGTGCAAGCAGCGGGCGCAGGGTCAGACCCTGGACGATCAGCGTGCCCAGCACCGTGAAGAAGGCGGTGAACACCACGAGGTCCCGGTGCGGGAATTCCATCGGCAGCGCCAGGGCGGCCGCGACCGTGACGATGCCGCGCATCCCGGCCCAGGACAGAGCGAGCCCCGGCCCGAACTTCGCACGCGCTCCGGCCTGACGCAGGCCGAGGCCCTTGAGGCCAGTGGTGGGCAGGACCCAGGCCAGGCGCGTCACCACCACAGTCGCGAAGATCGCAGCCGCCAGGAATATCGCCTGCCAGGCGTCGGGACCGGTCAACCGGTCCTGGATCGGGTCGATCTGGATGCCGATCAGGATGAAGGCCAGGACGTTGAGCACGAACACCGCCGTGTCCCACACAGCGTAGGAGATCACCCGGGTGCGCGGGGCCGTGATGCCCGGCGCCCGGCGAGCGACCGTCACGGCGAAGGTGACGATGGTCAGCACCCCCGACATCTCGAGCCGCTCTGCGACGAGCCAGATCCCGAACGCGGCGACGAACTGCATGACGATGGTGCTCGCCGGGTCGGTCACCCGGCGGGTCAGTGCGACGAAAGCCAGGCCCAGGCAGGGCCCAGCGGCGAGGCTCGCTACCACGCCGAGCAGGAAGGCCGGGGCGACCTCGGCCGGATGGAAGCCGTCGGCCATCGCGGCCGCCACCGCCAACCGGTAGATGATCAGCGAGGCTGCGTCGTTGAGCAGGCTCTCGCCGCGCAGGATCGTGGCGAGCCGATGCGGCATCGGCGCGTGCTTCAGCACCGCCAGGGCCGCCACGGCATCGGGCGGCGCGACCACGGCGCCTAATACGATGCAGGCCGCGATCGGCATGTCGGGCACGATGAGGTGGGCTACGAACGCCACGGCGAGCGTCGTCACCGCCACGGCGCCCACCGCCAGCCCGAATACCGCGCGCCAGTTGTCCCGCATGTCCCGCACGGAGGCGTCGAAGCCGGCATCGAGCAGGACGGGGGCGAGGAACAGGGCGAGCGCCAATTCGGGATCGAGCCGCAGGTTCGGCACGCCAGGCACGAAGGCGAGGCCGACGCCGCCGAGCGCCAGGAACGCCGGGTACGGCGCACCCAGCCGTCGCGCCAGCGCAGCCAAAAGGACGGCGCCGAACAGGACGCCGACAACCCACTCGAAGATGACCATAGCCCTGAAAGAGGGCAGGCCCGCGCCCGTTCCAGGCCGGACGGCTCAGTACTGCACGCTGGCGCGCACGCCGAGCACCGCCGCGTTGCGCAACCGGCGGCCGTCCGGGCCGGCAATGCCGGCACCCGGATGGAAGACGTATTGGAGGTCGGGCTGCACCGTGAAGCCCGGAACCACCACCGCCTGGTAGGTCGCCTCCAGCACCGTCTCGGCCCGCCGCCGCGGCATCGGGACGCCGGTATAGAAAATCGTGTCCCGGTCGGCCCGGCGGGCGTCGTCGCTGATCCGGGCATGGGCGAGGCTGACCCCGACGGTGTCGTCGTCGCGGCCCTCGAACAGGCCCTTGTAGGCGAGGCCGGCATCGACATAGGCGTCGACCAGGCTCGATCGGGTCGGCGAGTAGGCGGCGCGCACGAAGAAGCCGAGGCCCTCGTCGTCCTTGCCGGATTCCCGGTACAGGGTCTGGTCGTAGATCGCGTAGAACCCCGCATTGCCGCGCAGCGGGCGGCCGATGCCGGTGGCGTTCGGGTCTGCCAGCGGTACCCCGGTTATGTCGTAGCGCAGGCTGTCGAACCGGCCGAAATGCTGCCAGCCGCCGAACGTGATGTCGCCGGGCAGGCCTTTGGCTCCCGGCTCGATATTGAACGCGTAGGTCGCCTCGGCGACGATCAGGGCCGGGTCGTTGGTTCGGAAATTCGTGCCGGTGCGGTTGAGCCGCTGCGCCTCCGGATCCTTGCCGGGCGGGTTCGCTCCCGCCGGATCGCCGTCATAGAGCCCGACCTGAAGCGAGAAGCCGTTGCCCGGCGCGTACTTCGCGCGGATCGCGGGCGCCGAGAGCGGATAGGCCGGCCCGCCGCTCGGCAGGTCGAGCCCGGTGATCGCCGGCCAGCCGAAGGTGGAGTTCACGAACAGGGTCGCGGTCTGGCTGACGAAGAACTCGGTGTCGGCCGCCTGCTGGCCGATCCGTAGGCCGAGCTGCCCGTCCATCAGGCTCTGATCGAACCACAGCACGTAGAGCCGGCTCGATGGCAGCGCTTCGATCACGCTCGTGGTCAGCAAGTCGCCGACATAGTAGCGCGACAGGCCGGTGCCGTGGATGAAGTAGGCATTGGCGTGGATCGTCGCGCCTTCCCAGCCAGCGAGTCGGTCGAGATCGAGGTTGAGCCGCAGGTTCAGGCGATCCTCGACGATCGCGCCCTGACGAAGACCTCCGGTCGGGTTGCCCAACAGGTCGGCGATGTAGGTCAGGCTGTACTCGATGCCGCGCGCTTTCAGCACCGGGCGCAAGCCCAGGGGATCGCCGAGCGGGCCCAGCGACGGCTCGATCGAACGGACATAACCGCCGGACGCCTGGCTGGTGCTCTCCGGCTGCGAGACCGAGATCCGCGGATCGGCGCCCGCACCCTCATAGACGGTCCGCACTCGCTGCTGCGCCGTGGCCGGCATGGCAGCCAGGGTGAGGCCGACGGCCAACCGAGGCAGACTCTTGAACGACATCGGCCGCTTCTGCACGATGGGCATCGGCGTTCCTAGCATGGGACGGGCCTCGCGAACCGTGATCCCTTGCGGCGGCCGCAGACTTGCCTAACGCTGCGGCCGGAACACCACAGGATCTTCGATGCTCGAGACCCCCGTCTTCTCCGACAGCGCCGTCGCGGCCCCCCACCACCTGGCCGCCTCGGCCGGCCGGACCGTGCTGGCGCAGGGCGGCAACGCCATTGAGGCGATGGTGGCGATGGCGGCCTCGATCGCCGTGGTCTACCCGCACATGAACAGCATCGGCGGCGACGGTTTTTGGCTGGTGCGCGAGCGCGGTGGGCGGGTGCGCGGCATCGAGGCCTGCGGGCCGGCCGGGCGCCTCGCGACGATCCAGCGCTACCGCGAGAAGGGTTACGACACGATCCCGTCGCGCGGCCCCGACGCCATGGTGACGGTGGCCGGCGCGGTCGGTGGCTGGGAACTCGCACTGGCGCTGTCCAAGGCGCTCGGCGGTCGCCTGCCCGTGGACGTGCTGCTCGCCGACGCGATCACCCAGGCCCGCGACGGGGTCCCGGTCTCACCGAGCGAGGAGCGCTACACGCCGCAGCCGGGCGACACCCTGCATGAGGCCCCGAACTTCGCCGCGACCTTTCTCAACGATGGCAAGCCCTACCGGGCCGGCGAGATCCGCAAGCTCTCGGCCCTCGGGGCGACCCTGGAGCAGCTCGCGCATGCCGGACTGGACGACTTTTACCGAGGCGATGTCGCCCACGAGATCGGCGCCGACCTGGAACGCTTCGACGCGCCGGTGACCCGGGCCGACCTCAAGGCCTACCAGGCGGTCGAGCGCAGGCCGCTGGCCCTGCGTCGGCGCGACGCCACGCTGTTCAACTTCCCGCCCCCGACCCAGGGGCTCGCGGCCTTGATCCTCCTCGGCCTGTTCGACCGATTGAACGTCTCCGCCCCCGAGAGCCTCGCGCACTACCACGGGCTGATCGAGGCGACGAAGCGCGCCTTCGCGATCCGCGACCGGGTGGTGACCGATTTCGGTCGCCTGCGCCACGACATCGAGGAGTTCCTGGCGCCGGCCTTCCTCGCTACGGAAGCCGCGCGCATCGACATGAAGCGCGCCGCAACGGTCCCCCTGCGCGATTCCCCCGGCGACACGGTCTGGATGGGGGCGATCGACCGCGACGGGCTGGCGGTCTCGTACATCCAGTCGGTCTATTGGGAATACGGCTCCGGGGTGGTTCTGCCGCGTACCGGCATCGACTGGCTCAACCGGGGCGTCTCGTTCTCCCTCGACCCGGCCGCCGTGAATCCGCTGGAGCCGGGCCGGCGCCCGTTCCACACCCTGATCCCGGCACTGGCCTGCTTCGACGACGGCCGGGTCTTGGCTTACGGCGCGATGGGTGGAGACGGTCAGCCCCAATTCCAGGCGCAGATCTTCTGCCGCTACGCCGATTACGGCTTCTCCGTCGCCGACGCGGTGGATGCCCCGCGGCTGCTCTACGGCCGGACCTGGGGGGCGCCTTCGCTCAGCGTGAAGGTCGAGGATCGGTTCGATCCGGCCATCCTGTCCGCTCTGGAGCGCATGGGCCACCAGATCGAGCCGGTCGGCGTACCCTACAGCGACACGCTGGGTCATGCCGGCATGCTCGTCCGCCGGGCCCGCGATGGGCGGATCGAGGCGATGCACGACCCGCGGTCCGACGGCGGCGCGTTGGGGTTCTGAATCGCGGGCGATCGCCGCTCGCGCGACGCCCTTTACCGGGCACATGCAGCGCCAGCGGAATGCGATCCTGGACCCAGCACACGATGACGCGAAGCCGCCGAAATATCGCTTCTCGATCGTGCCGCTGGGCGGCGTCTTCTGCGCTGAGTCCCGGATCACCGTCCACTGACGTTCCAGGCGCCCGGGAAAGGGTTGCGTTTCATTCGGGAAGGACGGTGCTGGCGGCCCCCTCGTCGTTCGACCGGAAACCGCGGTGATCTGCCGTTCGTCAGTCCGCCTGGACCAGCCAGCAGGAGGCGCGCAGGCTGACGATACCGCCCTCCGCGTGCGGGTGCAGGGCCGCGGTGACGGCGGCTTCGGCCCGGGCGCGCAGATCGGGCTCGGCCTCGCGGACGAGACGCGCCGTCGGCCCGAGATTGATGGCGACATGGGCGGCGGCCTCCGCCGCCTCGGTATCGGTGGTCCCGCGGCCGAGCACCACGTCCCGGTCGATCGCGTCGCAGGTCACGGTCCCGAAACCGGCGTCACGCAGCAGCGCGATCAGCCGCGCATCGTCGGCGAAGCGGAACGGACCGGGCGTATCCGGTTGCGGGGTCGGCGGGATCTCGGGCAGGAGCGGCAGCACCGCATCGCGCGGCACCGTCACCCAGAGGTTTTCCGGCAGCGCCCGCCAGCACAGGAAGGTCAGTCGCCCCCCGGGGTGCAGCATCCGGCGGATGTTGGCGAAGGCGCGGGCCGAATCCGGAAAGAACATCACGCCGAACCGCGACAAGGCCTGCCGGTAGGTTCCGAGATCGGCGTTCTCTACGTCCGCCTCGACGAATCGGATCGGTGCGGCACCAGGTGGTTCCGCCTCAGCCCGGCCCCAGGCGACTGCGAGCAGCGGCGCCGAGATGTCCGCGCCGGTCACGGTCCCCTGCTGACCGACCCGGCGGGCGGCCTCCAGGGTCGTGGTGCCCGAGCCGCATCCGATATCGAGCACGGATTGCCCCGACTGGAGCGTCAAGCGCGTGAACAGCGCCTCGGTGAGCGGTGCGAACACCGCGTCGAGCACCGCCTGATTGCGGGCCCAGCGGGTGCCGACCTCGCCGTTCCAGTATTCCGTCTGGGTGATGTCGCCGGCCATCGTCGTCTTCCCTCAGGCCGACGTGACGGCGACCAACAACGCGGGTTTGCGGTTCAGGGTCTGGAACACGACGCAGTAGCGCTCGGTCAGCTTGAGCAGCTGTGCGAGTTTGTCCTCGGACGCGTCGGTGTCCAACGCGAAGAACAGCCGAATGCTGCGGAAGCCCACCGGGGCTTCCTTGTCGACGCCGAGCGTTCCGCGAAAGTCGAGGTCGCCCTCCGCAATCACCGTGCCGGAGCGCAGCGGAATCTCGAGCGCCGTCGCCACCGCCTTGAGGGTCACGCCTGCGCACGCGACCAGAGCTTCGAGCAGCATGTCCCCGGAGCACAGTTCGAGGCCGGAGCCGCCGCTGGCCGGGTGGAGCCCGGCTTCCGCAATGGCGCGGCCGGTCTCGACCTTGCAGGCGATCTTGGTGTCGTCGAGGGTACCCTTGGCCTTCAGGGTGATCACCGCCGAATCCGGCGCCGTCCGGTACTGGTCCTTGATCGGAGCCTGGAGGGCTCGCAGAGCGGTGGCGTCCATGGCGTCGTCCTCACGGTTGATCTGTGCCGGCCGGCTCCTCTTGTGCGGGAGCGTCGCCCACGAGGTATAGGGTCGGCGCTCAGGGACGGGAAGCGCGGCCGGTCAGCGCCGCCACCGCGTCGGCCAGGGCATCGACCTGCGCGTCCGTGTGGGCCGCCGAGAATGCGACCCGCAACCGCGCGGTCCCGGCCGGTACGGTCGGGGGACGGATCGCCACGACCAGGAAGCCGGCCGCCTCCAGGGCCGCGGAGATGTCGAGCGCCGCCTGCGCGTCGCCGACCAGGACCGGCACCACGGCGCTCTCGGCTTCGGGCAGGCCGAGGCGGGCGGTGAAGCGTTGGGCCAGCGCCAGCGGCCGGGTGCGCCGGGCCGGTTCCTCTTCCAGGATCGCCAGGGCTTCCAGGGCCGCGGCGGCCGAGGCCGGGGGCAGGCCGGTGGTGTAGACGAAGCTCCGGGCGCGGCTGGTCATCAGGTCGATCACCGCCCGCGAGGCGCAGAGATAGCCGCCGTAGGAGCCGAGCGCCTTCGACAGCGTGCCCATCTCCAGCGGTGCCCGCGGCCCGTCCTCGACCACGCCGATCCCGTGGGCGTCATCGACCAGCGTCCAGGCGTCGAAGGCCTCCGCGACACCCAGCAGGTCGCCGAGCGGCGCCCGGTCGCCGTCCATACTGAACACCCGCTCGGTGAGCACCAGAGCGCGGGCGTGGTGCGGGCGGTGCGCGGCGAGTGTGTCCGCGAGGTCGGCCGGATCGTTGTGGCGGAAGGTCAGCACCGTGGCGCCCGACAGCCGCGCCCCCGCCCACATGCAGGCATGGGAGAGTTCATCCAGCACCACGAGGTCGCCGTGTCCGGCGAGCGCCGGGGTGATTCCGAGATTGGCGAGGTAGCCGCTGCCGAACACCAGGGCGGCCTCGGCGCCCTTGTGGCGAGCGAGTCCCTCCTCCAGGGCGCCCAGATAGGGATGGTCGCCGGTGACGAGGCGCGAGCCGCCCGCCCCGGCCCCGTAGCGGCCGGCGGCTTCCTGCGCGGCTCCGATCACCCGCGGATGATGCGACAGGCCGAGATAGTCGTTGCACGAGAACGAGACGAGCGCCCTGCCCCGGCGCGACGCCGCGGCCCCTGTGCCGCGCTCGGTCGGCGTGAGCCGCCGCCGCAGGCTGCCGGCTTCCAGGGCGTCGAGTTTGGTGCGGGCGAAGGCGTCGAGGCTGTCCATCGGGTGGGTGATGGGGCCGCGGGGGCGGTGGATGTCAAGGTGCCGAGCGGCGCGGAGCCGCAGAAGTCACGCTCGGGCGATTTCGGGCGCCTAGGCGTGGAGGCTTCGTCGGCACAGAACAAACATTACTCGCCATTCGCCTGTCTTACCGTCTCCGGTGGATCAAAGCGGCTTCGGCGGGTTCACGCGCCGCATCGCGCGTCTGCTTGACCACTTCGGCCTTGCCGCCCATCCCTCCGCCATGACGTCCGATCGACCCTCGAAACAGAATCTCTGGCGCCCCTACACGCAGATGCGCGTGGCCGCTCCGCCCCTGAAGGCGGTGGCGACGCTTGGCAGCCGCATCATGCTGGCCAATGGCCGCGAGCTGGTGGACGGCATCGCGTCCTGGTGGACGGCGGTGCACGGCTACAACCATCCCCACATCGCCCGGGCCGTGGCCGACCAGCTGGCGCGGATGCCGCACGTGATGTTCGGCGGCCTCACCCATGCCCCGGCGGAGCGGCTGGCGTCACGGCTCGCCGCGCTGCTGCCGGGGGACCTCGACCACGTGTTCCTGAGCGATTCGGGCTCGGTCGCCGTCGAGGTCGCCCTGAAGATGGCGGCCCAGATGTGGCTCAATCGCGGGGTGAGCGGCCGGACCAAGGTGCTGGCGTTCCGGGGCGGCTATCACGGCGACACGATGGGGGCGATGTCGATCTGCGACCCCGAGGAAGGCATGCATCGCCGGTTCGGCGCTTACCTGCCCAGCCAGGTTTTTTGTGACCTGCCGAGGAGCCTGGCCGAGACCGAGGCGCTGGATGCGGCTCTGGCCGCCAATCGTGAGACGCTGGCCGCCGTGATTGTCGAGCCGCTGGTCCAGGGCGCGGGCGGCATGGTCTTGCACCCGCCGGACGTGCTGGCGACCGTCGCACGCCTCGCCCGCCGACACGGCCTGCCGCTGATCGCCGACGAGATCTTCACCGGGTTCGGGCGCACCGGCAGCCTGTTCGCCTGCGAGCAGGCCGGGATCGTGCCGGACATCCTGTGCCTGTCGAAGGCGCTCACCGGCGGCACCATGGCGCTGGCGGCCACGATCGCCCGGACGGAGGTGTTCGAGGCGTTCTGGTCCGAGGATCCGGCGGCGGCCTTGATGCACGGCCCGACCTTCATGGCCAATCCGCTGGCCTGCGCGGCGGCCAATGCCAGCCTCGACCTGTTCGAGACCGAGCCGCGCCTCAAGCAGGCCGGCGCCATCGCCCGCCGGCTCGCGGATGAGTTGTCCGGCCTGAAGGGCTTGCCCGGGGTGGCGGATGTCCGCGTGCTGGGCGCCATCGGGGCGGTGCAGTTCGCGGCGCCGCCCGACCTCGCCGCCCTCAAGACCGGCTTCCTCGACCGGGGCGTCTGGGTGCGGCCGTTCGGCGACATCGTCTATCTCACCCCCGCCCTGACCATTCCGGACGCCGATCTCGACCGGCTGATCGAGGCCGTCGTCGGCGTCGTCTCCGAGCGGGCCGCGGCGCTCGCCTGAGCGCATCCGCCACACGATCCCGCGAGCCGTCGCCACGCCGCCCTGCAACCTGGAACCGTTTCTGCCGTTGGCTCACCGCTGACAACGCGTGCGGCGGCCCTCGCGGTCGGACGCTGCCGGAGGGAGTACACAGTGGCGAGCGAGCAGACGGTTTCGGGCGGCGATCGGCCGGTGATCCTCCTCGTCGAGGACGAGGCGCTGACGATCATGGACCTCGGGGACGTGCTGGAGGATGGCGGTTACGACACGGTGCAATGTGCTTCCGCCGAGCGGGCGCTCAGCATCCTGCAGGCGCGGCCTGACATCTGTGGCCTGGTGACGGACGTCCAGCTCTCGGGAAAGACCGACGGCTTCGACCTGGCGAGCGCGGTGGCCGAGGCCCGCCCGCAACTGCCGATTCTCATCGTGTCCGGGCGGGCCGCGCCCGATCCGGCCCGGATGCCCGCCCACGCCGATTTCATCGCCCGTCCGTGCACGGGCGAGGACATCCTTGACCGGCTGAAGCGCTTGATGCCCTGTTGAGTGCAGGGCGTTTTCGGCCCCCGTCATCGCACCGTCACCGGCCCGCGCCACAGGAACCCGGGCGGCCTCGGGACGGGAGTGGACGGTGCAGGTTCAGGATGGTCCGGCGGCCGCCGGCATAGATGCGGGCGCTCCGGTGGGCGACAAGCAGAAACGTGATCGCGAGACCAAGGACGCGGGTGCGTCCGAAGGATCGTCCAAGAAGATGCGGCCGCCCGGCGTGCGCAGCGTCGGCTGGGCCCTGGTGCAGGCCGCGCGCCTGCACCGCGCGCGCACCGGTGACCGGCTGGCCAAGCTCGGCCTGTTCGCCGGGCAGGAACAGGTGGTCCAGGCCCTCGCCTCCGCCGGCACCATGACGATGGGCGACCTCGCCGCCCTCCTGCGGGTCCGCCCGCCGACCGCGTCCAAGACGGTCACCCGGCTCGCGGCTCTCGGCATCGTGGAGCGCCGGGCCGAATCGGGTGACGGCCGCGTCGTGCGGGTGCAGCTCACCGAGGCCGGCCTGGCGAAGGCCGAGGCCATCGAGCGGATCCAGGAGGATGTCGAGGCCGAGTTGCTCGACCATCTCGACAAGACCGACCGACGCCGCCTGCGCAAGCTCCTGCGCAAGGCCGCCCGCGGCCTCGCCGAGGCGGCCGGCGCCTCCGGTCAGCTCACCGATGTCGACGCGGAGATCGATGCCGAGGCCGAGGACGAGGTCGAGGCGATCCCGGTCTGACGGGCTACCGGCTCAGGCCGCCCGGCGCCAGGCCGGGAACGGGTCCGGCAGGTCGCGATAGGCTTCGGGGTCGAACACCTCCCCGTCGCCGGCCTTCACCAGGCACGCATCCAGGGCCGCGATGAGCGTGTCCCGGTCCATGCCGGTGCCGATGAAGACCAGTTCCTGGCGCCGGTCGCCCCAGACCTCGCTCCAGACCGCGTCGAGTCGCTCCTGGAACTCGGGCGCCTCCGGCCAGCGCCGGCGCGGCACCGCCGACCACCAGAACCCCATCGCGGAGATCCGCGCCACCGCGCCGGCCAAGGAAAAGTCCCCGACCCAGTCCGGCCGCGTCGCCAGCCAGAAATGGCCCTTGGCCCGGATCAGGCCCGGCCAGGTCGCGTTGACGAAGGCGTTGAACAGCTCCGGATCGAACGGCCGCCGGGCCCGGTAGACGAACGACGAGATCCCGTATTCCTCGGTCTCCGGCACGTGGTCGTGGGCGCCGTACAATTCCTGGAACCAGAGCGGGTGGCTCTGCGCCTTCGCCTCGTCGAACAGCCCGGTATCGAGGACCGCGTCGAGGGGCGCACGCCCGTGATCGACCTCCGGGATGCGGGCGTCGGCGTTCAGGCCGCGCACCACCGCGCGGACCAGGGCGCGGTGCGCCTCCGAGACGTCGCGTGCCTTGTTGATCACCACCACGTCGGCGAACTCGATCTGCTCCACCAGCAGATCGACCAGGGTGCGGGTATCCTTGGCGCCCGCGGACTCGCCGCGCTCGCGCAGGAAGGCGGCCGAGCCGTAATCCTTCAGCAGGTTCACGGCGTCGACCACTGTCACCATCGTGTTGAGGCGGGCGAGATCCGAGAGCGAGCGGCCGGCCTCGTCCCGGAACGGGAAGGTCGAGGCGATCGGCAGTGGCTCGGCGATGCCGGTGCCCTCGATCAGCAGGTCGTCGAACCGCCCCGCCTCGGACAGGCGGCGGACCTCGTTCAGCAGGTCGTCCCGCAGGGTGCAGCAGATGCAGCCGTTGGTCATCTCCACCAGCGTCTCGTTGGTCCGGGAGAGGTCGGCGCCGCCGGCCCGCACGAGGTCGGCATCGATGTTCACCGCGCTCATGTCGTTGACGATCACGGCGACCCGGCGGCCGTCGCGATTGTTGAGCACATGGTTGAGCAGGGTCGTCTTGCCGGCTCCCAGGAATCCGGACAGCACGGTGACGGGAAGGCGGGGATCGGGCTTGGCCATACACAAAACAAAACGTTATAACGTTTCAAATTCAAGCGCGGCCGGAATCTGAAGCGCGGGGCTAGCGGGCGCGCCTGTTGTAATGGTGTAACGTTTCCGGCCGATCGCGATGGGAGGCGCGATCGGCACTTGCGTCCATCCCGTGTGGAGCGTGAATGAAACGATATAACACTGTGTGAGTCACGATGACACCGACCCTCCGCCTCGCCGCCCTGGCCGGCACGATCCTGTCGGCCCCGGTCTCTGCCGGCCTGCTCGCCGCTCCGGCGCGGGCGCAGCCGGCCGTCGCCCTCGACGAGATCAGCGTCACCAGCCCCAGCCCGATCCAGACCGGCCATCCCACGGTCGGGAATGCGGCCCCGCTCCAGACCGGCATCCTGCCGGTGGCGACCAACACCTTCTCACCCGTCACCGTGGTGACCCAGGACCAGATCGCCCGCGACCAGCCCCGGACCCTGGGCGACGCCTTGTTCGACCGGCCCGGCATCTCCTCCACCACCTACGCGCCGGGCGCGGCCTCGCGGCCGATCATCCGCGGCCTCGACAACGCTCGGGTGCGGATCCAGGAGAACGGCATCGTCAACGGCGGCGTCTCGGATCTCGGCGAGGACCACGCGGTCCCGGTGAACCCGCTGGTCTCCGACCGGATCGAGGTGATCCGCGGTCCCGCGACCCTGCGCTACGGCTCCGGGGCCATCGGCGGCGTGGTCTCGGCCGACAACAATCGGGTGCCGACCTTCATCCCGGCCAACGGCGTGCAGGGGCAGGTCACCAGCGGCTTTTCCAGCGTCGACAACGGCCGGCTCGGCGCCGCCACGGTGGATGCCGGGGCCGACGGGATCGCAGTCCATGCCGACGGGTTCCGGACCGCCAACGACAGCTACGCGATCCCCGGCGGCATTCAGCGCAACTCCTACAACGAGTCGCAGGGCGGCGCGGTCGGCATCTCGGCGATCGGCGACCGCGGCTTCGTCGGCCTCTCGTTCAGCCACTACGACGCGATCTACGCGATCCCGGGCGGCGTGGCCGAGCAGGACCGCACCCGCCTGACCCCGAACCAGGACCGGGTCCTGTCGCGGGGCGAGTACCGGCCGCTGGACGGCCCGTTCGAGGTGATCCGCTACTGGGCGGGCTACTCGGTCTACCGCCACAACGAGGTCGGCATCGGCGAGGACGGGATCGAGGGCGTCCAGGCGATCTTCAAGAACCGCGAGGCCGAGGGGCGCCTGGAACTCCAGCACGTCCCGGTCGACACGCCGTTCGGCCGGCTCACCGGCGCACTCGGCTTCCAGTCGGACCGGCGGGTGATCAACACCCAGCTCGAATCGTTCCTGCCCAAGACCGAGTCCCGGGCCAACGCGGTCTACCTGTTCGAGGAATTGGAACTGCGCCCCGGCACGCGGCTGCAGGCGGCCGGCCGCTACGAGGTGGACCGGCTGTCGAGCATCGCGGCGCAGTTCCCCGCGGACTACGCCCCGGTCGATGGGCAGGATCCGTTCCAGTACGCCCGGACCCGGCGCTTCGCCCCGAAGAGCGCCAGCATCGGCGCCCTCCAGGACCTGCCCTTCGGCTTCGTGGCGAGCCTCAACGGCTCCTATGTCGAGCGCGGGCCCACCGGCTACGAGCTGTTCTCGCAGGGGCCGCACGATGCCACCGCGACCTTCGAGATCGGCAATCCGGACCTTAAGAAGGAGCGCGCCCGCACGGTGGAGGCCAGCATCCGCCGCGCGGAGGGGCCGCTGCGCCTCGACGCCACCGGCTACTACACGCGCTATACCGGCTTCATCTACCGCAACTTCACCGGGCTCGCTTGCGACGACGACTTCGCGTCCTGCGGCAGCGGCACCGAGAACCGGCAGATCGTCTACCAGCAGCAGAACGCCACCTTCTACGGCGCCGAGATCATCGGCCAGTACGATCTCCTGCCGGTCGGCGACGGCTTCGCCGGCGTCGAGGCGCAGTTCGACTTCGTGCGCGCCCAGTTCGACAACGGCACCAACGTGCCGCGCATCCCGCCCTACCGACTCGGCGGCGGCGTCTACCTGCGGGCGGACGGCTGGTTCGCACGGGTGAACCTGCTCCACGCCTTCGACCACCAGGCGACTGCCCTGTTCGAGACCCCCACCCCCGGCTACGACGACCTGCGCGCCGAGCTGAGCTACACCAAGGCGGTCGATCCGGCGGTCTATGGCGCGAGCGCGATCACCCTCGGGGTGCAGGGCCGGAACCTGCTCGACGCCGACATCCGCAACTCGACCTCGTTCAAGAAGGACGAGATCCTGCTGCCGGGCCGGAACATACGGTTATTCTTGACCGCACGGTTCTAGGGACGGTTTTCGGCGGCGGCAGCGCCGGATACGGTTCTCACGCGACGGCCCGTGATCCCCTCCATCATTGCGAGCGCAGCGAAGCAACCCGGTGTGGCGTCTCGCGCGGCGAAGTCGCGCTGCCCTGGGTCATTTCGCTTCGCTCGTGATGACGGTGGGGGCTGAGCTGACGGCGGCACGCGGCCGGAACCGGATGAGACGAGGTGCGGTGCGCCGGATGGCGTGAACCCGGGCGCTCGCGCGGCTATCATCGCGCAACCCCGATGGCCCAGACCGGACGACACCACCATGGCGAACGCACCTGCACCGATCCGAGTCGGCCTGATCGGCTACGGCTATGCCGGCAAGACCTTCCACGCCCCGCTGATCCGGGCGGTTCCGGCGCTCGACCTCCGGGTTGTCGGCTCGCGCGACCCGGCCAAGGTCCGGGCCGACCTGCCCGGTCTGGCCGTCATGGCCGATCCCGCCGCGGTCGCCGCCTCGGACGGCGTCGATCTCGTGGTGATCGCGTCCCCCAACGACACGCACGCGCCCCTGGCCCGGATCGCCCTGGAGGCCGGCAAGCACGTGGTCATCGACAAGCCCTTCACCCTCGACCTCGCCGAGGCGCGCGGCCTGGTCGCGCTGGCGCGGCGCCACGGCGGGAAGCTGTCGGTGTTCCACAACCGGCGCTGGGACAGCGATTATCTGAGCGTCCGGAAAGCCATCGCGGACGGCCTCGTCGGCAAGGTCCAGCATTTCGAATCGCATTTCGACCGGTTTCGCCCGCAGGTCCGCGACCGGTGGCGGGAGGGGGCCGGACCGGGAAGCGGGATCTGGTACGATCTCGGCCCACACCTCGTGGATCAGGCATTCCAACTGTTCGGCCTGCCCGACCTGGTGAGCGCGAACCTGGCTCGGCTGCGCCCTGGCGCGCTGTCAGACGACTGGGCCCACGTGGTGCTAGACTATCCGGACCTACGCGTGGTCCTGAACGCCAGCATGCTGGTCGCCGGCGGATCGCCCCGCTTCGTCGTCCACGGTGAGGCCGGCAGCCTCGTCAAGGAGCATCCCGACGTACAGGAGCAGCAACTTCTGGCCGGCATGGCTCCGGGGGCCCCGGGTTGGGGCCAGGATCCGGACAGGATCGCGATCCATGACGGGCGCGGCGGCGTGAAGCGCCTGCCCGCCTTGGCCGGAGACCAGCGCGGGTTCTACCAAGACCTCGCTCAGGGGATCGCCCATGGCGGCGTCGATCAGACCCCCGCGCTGGACGCGCTCCAGGTCATGGCCTGCATCGAGGCGGCCCTGATCTCGGCGCGGACCGGGACGGTGGTGGCGCTGCCGCTCGCGCCGGAGGAGCGACACGCGTCCCAGTTCGCGGGGGATGGCGCCATATCCCTTTCTTGAAGTCGAGGAACGCAGCCAAACTTGAGGCGAGGCCATGTAACCGAATGCGGCTCGTCGCAGTGGCAAAGGGTTGCACCGCCCAAGCACATGACCCGCCATTTCAGGGCGTCGCAGGCGCGCCCGGAATTCAGGACCGGCGACGGTGCAAAAGCCTGTTCCACCTGTGGTTCTAGATTCCGGGCTCCGCTCTGCGGCCACGGAATGACGGGCTGATTTACCGGAGTTGCCTCCGCTCAGCGAGTCAGCGGCGAAAAAATCCGTCCGAGGCGCCGCCAGCCCGCGACGATCCCGGTGACTGCGATCACGGCGGCGAGCAGGTTCAGGAGCCACTGCCCTGCGTCGCGCAGGGCGGGCCGTCCGGTCAGGAACGGTAGGTCGAGGCGGTGGGGCGCATCGAACAGCCAACGGTTGATCCGGCCCGAGCGGTCGAGGCGCTGCAGGAGAGTGCCGTCGCGCGGGTCGATATGAAGCCAGGTCGCGTCCGGATCGTCGAAGCGCAGGCGCAGGACCGGCAGGGGCCGCGGGTCCGTCCCATGCGGATACCAGTAGGCATCGTACGCGCCGAGCAGGCCCGCCGCCTGCACTTGTCCCGCGGGAATCGCGTCCGCGGCGGCGGCGGTAAGGGACGCCGTGTCCGGACCGGGGCCGCCGTCCGGCGCGACCGCGCGGGGGCCGTCCGCCGCCTCGGCGACCACCCACCAGCGACCGCCGACTGTGGTGAAGCGCAGCGATCGGGTGCCCGGCCCGGCGCGATCGCGCAGCCGTCCGACATCGAGCCCGAGCGGTCCCGGCGTTCCGGCATAGGCGCTGCGTAGCGCGGTCGGCGGCGTACTCGACGCGAACCAGCGGTTCGGGTTCATGGAGATCCAGCCGCTCAGGATGAAGGCCGCGAGCCCAAGCCCGCCCGCCAGGCCGAACAGGTGGTGCCAGCGCGCCAGCCCGCGATAGGGCGTGACGGCGCCGTGCGCATAGCGGCGGCGCAGGCGCAGGCGCCAGATCCCGACGACCAAGCCGCTGACCGCCCCGAGGGCGGCGAATCCGGAGAGCCAGAGCAGCACGGTCCGCCACAGCTCCGCCCGGGCGCGCAGCGGCGTCAGGTAGATCCAGTGCGGCACCGAACCGAGCCAGTTCCAGGCCCGCTCGAACCGGGTCGTGTCGAGAGCGATCTCCCCGGTTACCGCGGAGACGTAGAGCTCGGTCCCCTCCGGGTCATCGAAGACGACCTTGTGGAACGGCCGGAGCGGGTCGTAGCGAGCGGTCACGGTCCACTGGTCCCGCTCGACCGGATCGACGCGGGCATCCGGCCGATCCCCGGCGGCGAGCCGCAAGGCCGCCTCCGCACCAACCGGGCCGAGCCGCGCGCCGGTACGGCCCGATACGGTCGCCCGCGCCCCGTCGCGGCCTGTGATCCGGTAGACCGGCTCGGCACCGCGCATCTCCAGGGCGAACGCCGCCGGCACGCCCGCAAGGTCGCCGGCGGCGAGCGCCGCGTCCGGCGGGACCGCGACGGTCTCCCAATCGATCGGCGCCAGGCGCGCGAGGCGCTGGGCTTCTGTGAGTGCCGGGAACGGCACGTAGAGCATCACCAGTCCGGAGCCGATCCACAGGGCGAAGAACACGGCCGTGGCGATCCCGGCCCAGCGGTGGAACAGCAGCAGCCAGCGACGCGCGGCTTTGCCGACCCGCTGCCTCACCAAGTCACCGTGTAGGCGAGTTCCACCGAACGCGGCCGGCCCAGCAGCCAGTTGGTGCCGACCCCGTTCACGGCGTTGCCGCTGATCGCGTAGACCTTGTCGAACAGGTTGTAGACCCGCAGGCTCAGGCGCGAATCCACCGTCACCTGATGGTCGAGCACGAGGTTGACGAGGTTGTAGGCTGGGCGCCGGGCCGTGTTGGAGAAGTCGCTGTAGACCTGGCCGACGTTCTGGAGCCCCACGCGTGCCGTCCAGGCGCGGGCAAAGTCCCAGGTCAGCCAGAGATTGGCGACCCGCTCGGGCACGTCGATCGGCTGGTTGCCGGCATACGAGACGGTCGCGCCGTTCACGCTCTGATTGAACGTATCGTATTGCGCGTGCAGGAGCGCGAGGTTGCCGTCCAGCCGCCAGCCCGGGGCGAGGTGCCAGCCAAGCGCCAGCTCGAAGCCCTGCGAGGATTGCTGGCCGACCTGGGTCGACACGGTCGGCTGACCCGGCACGGTCGATATCAGGTTGTCCTTGACGATCCGGTAGCCGGCAATTGTCCATTCGAGGGCGCCGTCGAAGGCCAGCCCCTTGGCGCCGATTTCGACCTGCGTGCCGGTGGCGAGCTGGAACCCGGAGAGCGATTGCGTCAGGGTAATGAGGCTGTTCACCGGGTCGGTCGCGAAGCTGTATTGGGCGTAGAGCGCGCTGTCCGGCGTCGGGTTGTAGACCAGCCCGAACCTGTATCCGAGCGCCTGATAGGTCTTTTCGAACTGCGAGCCGGTTTGCAGATCTTGCCGGTGCAGTGTCGGCACGTCGAGCCGCACGCCGGTCAGGAACGAGAGTTTTTCGGAGAGGATCACCCGGTCCTCGGCGAAGACCGAGGCCTGGCTGGTCTGGGTCGCGTAGGCCGGCCGTGCCCGCCCGTTCTGCGGGAAGTATCCCGGATCGTAGCCGGTCAGCGGCACGCTGGTGGTCTGGTCGAAGTAAAAATTGTTCGTGTGGCGGAAGTCGATGTGGTTCACGTCGAACCCGACCGCGAACGCGTTCGGCAGGCCGAACAGGTTGCCGTTGAAGCTCGCGTCCAGGCGATTCCCGACCTGTTCCTGGCTGTGATAGATCTCGAGGTAATCGCCCCGGTCGACCAATCCCGTGCCGCGGTTGTAGGTGTATTGCTCGGTATCGAGCCAGTGGCGCCGGCTGGTGAGCCGGTAGGCCGTGTTGCGCACGATGATGTCGGCCGAGGGCGTCCACTCGGTCTTGAACTGGGTCCAGTTGTCCGCCCAGGTGATCTTCGCGTCGCGGACGTTGTAGTTGTTGAACCGGATCAGATCTGGAATTCTTCCCTCGACCAGGGGCGTCCCCCAGTAGCGCGCCGGCTCTTGGTAGCCGAGGTCGTGACTGACTGTGAAGGCGAGGTCCGGGCTCGGCTGGAACAGCAGGGCTGCCGAGACTGCGAGGTTGCGGAAATCGCCCTCCGGCCGGATCCAGCCGTCCGCGCGGTTGCCGCTGACGTTGAGGCGGTACGCGAAGGTGTCGCCGAACTCCTCCCGTCCGAGCGCCCCGCCCGAGTCCAACGCCAGCCGCGCGACGCCGTCGGTGCCGATCACCGTGCGGGCGGTGTTGATCGGCGCGAAGACCGGCTTCTTCGGCACCACGTTGATCACGCCGCCGATCGCGCCGTCGCCGTACAGGACCGAGGACGGGCCGCGCAGAACCTCGATACGCTCGACGTTCCAGGTGTCGAACGGGAACGTGACCGTGTTGGCCCCGACGTAGAAGCGGGTGCCGTCGTAGAGCTGCTGGATCGAGTTCGGCCCCGCGAAGCCGCGCGACGTGAACGCGCCGTTGCCGTTGCCCGGTGCCGCGATCGTGGTGATGCCGGTGGCGTCCTGGGTCACGGCTTCGGCGATCGTGTCCTGGCCGCGCAGCCGTGCGGTCTCACCCGACACGATATCGACGCTCGCCGGTGTCTCCAAAGGCGTAAGGCCGAGCCGGCTCGCGGTCCGGTCGGGGGTGCGCAGGTTCAACCCGATCTGGGCGGCGCGGGTCAGGCTGACGCTGCCTTCCCCCTCGACGGAGAGCTGATCGAGGGCCACGGTCTCCTGGGCTGCGGCCGGGCTTGCCAGAAACGTGAGCATGGCACCGCAGAGCGGCACACGCCGGCTGCGAGGAGGCTGTTTGGATCGCGACATGGTGAGGAAAGGTCCGAGCGCGGCGGCCGCCGGTTCGCATGCCCTAAAGGCAATGTAATAACATTGCAATTGCTGCTGCCTGTCTGAGCCGTTCCGGCCCAGGCATTGTGGCCTGGGTGGAGGATCGGGCCGCATGCAAACGCGGCCGGGATCGGCACGACAAGGGAGGGCATCGGGAACCGGGACGCGGGCGCGCTTGCTGTGGCACGTCACCGCGAACGAGGCCTCGCCGACCGCGCTCGCGCACGGCCGTCTCGACACCCGCCAGGACACCCCGCCTGACGCGTTTCGCGTGTGACCACGGCTGACGGCAGGTCTCCTGGCTCGCGGGTCGCCGCCCTCGCACCGTCTTCCCGGGCTTGAGGCCCAGTGACGTGGTGGTGAAGGACTCGCCGCTCACAGTTGCGGGGACAGCCGCGGTTTCAGGGCAGGCCCCTCACCGCGTTCCCTTTTGATCCCCGAGGGGAACCGTCGCCGAGCAGCTTGGCTGTATGCCGGTGGATCGTCAAGCGTGTGGATATCCGGGCCCCTGCGGGGGCGGCCTGCGATCGGGCACAGGATCGCCTCGCGCGATGCCTGACGGATCACGGAGCAACGGCAGCATGACGTAAGATTTTTTATTAACAAATGTAATTTTTTAGACATATATTTCTTAATTTAAATA
>NZ_VRVG01000050.1:0-36478 GCF_008040085.1 Methylobacterium sp. WL7
AGCCGGAACCCCGCCCCCGACCGATCGAGGAACCGCACGGGGCACTTGAGACCGTGGTGGCGACCCTGGCGCAGCCGCGCCCGCCCGCGGTGGAGGTGGCCGAGCGTCCCCCTATCGATGTCGAGGCCGCCGACCCGGACGCGCCGGCCGGCGACCTCGCCCGCATCCGCGCGCTCGCCGATGCCGGGGAGACAGGCGCCGCCTGGCGGGTCCTGCGCGGCGCCCTGGTGCGCGATCCGACCGATCCGGCCCTGCGCTTCTACGAGGGCCTGCTCGCCCGTACCCTCGGCCGGGACGATGAAGCCGAGCGCGCGCTGCGGGCGGCGCTCTACCTCGACCGGGGCTTCGTGATGGCCCATTACCATCTCGGGCTGCTGCTGATCGGGCTCGGCAGGCCCGGCGAGGCGGCCCGCGCCCTCGACAACGCCATCGCGTTGAGCCAAGCCCTCGGGCCGAACACGCTCCTGCTCGAGGGCGATGGCGCCGCGGCCTCCGAGATCGCCGCCGGTGCCGCCGCCGCCCGCGCCGGGCTCGGGCCGGATCGTGGCCCTGACAGCGGCATCGGGAGCTCCTGATGGAAGCGCAGCCGAGTGCGCCGGATCGCGGCGGGCGCCCCAAGTCCGACCGGACGTTGCCCGACCGGGCGTTCAAGCCCGAACGGGACCTGAGGGCCGAGCGCGCCGCGGCGCTGGCCCGGCGCACTCTCGCCTCGGCCGGGCCGGAGGCCGGTATCGACCACCTCGTCTGCGCCTGCGGGTCCGAGCGCTACGGGCTGCCGCTCGCCGCGGTGGCGCAGGTGCTGCCGATGCGCCCCTGCACGCCGATGCCCGGGGCGGTGCCGGCGCTGCTCGGCCTGATCGCGCTGTCGGGCCGGATCGTCGGCGTCCTGGGGCTCGCCCGGGCGCTGGGCCGGCCGGAAGCCCCGCCCGAGGGGGAGCGCGGGGGCGGGCATCTCGTCGTGCTGCGCGGCGGCCCGACCCAACCCGTCGCCCTGGCGGTCGACCGGGTGCTGGGCATCGCCGCCGCTCCGGGCGCTTCCGCCGCCGGGCCGGCGGAGGATGCCGATCCGGCCGGATTGGGAAACGCCGCCGCTTCGGGTTATGCCCCCGCCTCGGCCGGCGACGGCCGACCGGATTTCGTCGTCGTCGACCTTCCCCGCCTCCTGCGCCGCGTGCTGCCCTAAAATCCCGTTCGCGCCCCCCTCCACCGGAGCCAGCCCCGACCGTGACGTTCTCGATCGGAAGACGCATCCTCCTCGGCTTCGTAGCGGTCACCGTGGTGATCGTGGCGCTCGGCTTCTACGCGCTGGAGCAGATCGGGGCGGTGCGCGACACCACCGACGCCATCGTTCGGCGCGACATGGCGGTGCTGCGCCAGCTCGACGACCTCGGCAACCAGGCCCGGGACCTCGGGCTCCTGCGCCGTAGCGCCGTGATCGCGATGCTGTCGCAGGCGCAAGGTCGGCCGACGCGCCCCGACGACACCGTGACGACCTGGCGCCGGACCGCCGCCCAGATCGAGAGCGGCCTGGCTGCCACGATGCAACTGGCCGGCGAATACCGGACCCAGTCGATAACCACCGAGCGCAACGCCGTCTGGGACCGGATCGCCAATGCGGCGGCGGAGGTGCAGCGCTCGTTCCGGGAGGTGCGGAGCGTCAGCGAGGCGCAGTTCGCCGCCATCGCCCGGCAGGACGTCGCCGGGGTCGAGGCGCGCAACGACGAGATCAGCCGGCTGCAGGCGCCGTTCCTGGGCGGCATCACGAACCTGCGCACCCTGCTCGACGGCGGCATGGCCCTGGGGCAGCGCGCGGCCCACGAGGTCTACGAGCGCTCGCGCCTGTCGATCTACCTGACGCTGGCCGCCGCCGTGCTGCTGGCGATCATCGTCACCTGGCTGATCCGGCAGGCGGTGGTGCGCCCGCTGGAGACCGTGATGGGCTTCGTCGAGCGGGTCGGCGACGGCGACCTCTCGGGGCGGCTCGACATGCGGGGCGGCGACGAGATCGCCCGTCTGGGGCGGACCCTGAACGCGATGGTGGACAACCTGTCCGACCTCGCCCGCACGAGCCGGGCGGCCACCGCCGACCTCAACGCGGCGGCGGCCGAGATCCGCGCCTCGGCGCAGCAGCAGGCGGCGTCGGTGGAGGAGCAGTTCGCCGCCGTGCAGGAGACCGCCGCCACGGTGGACGAGATCACCCATTCCGGCGCCCAGATCGGCAAGCGCGCCACCGAGGTGATCGCCACCGCCCAGGCCACGGCCCAGACCTCCCGGCAGGGCCTGCGCGCGGTCTCGGACACCGCCAAGGCGATGGACGCGATCCGCGAGCAGGCCGAGGCGGTGGCCGGCAACATCGTCAGCCTGTCGGAGAAGACCCAGACGATCGGGGACATCATCGAGACGGTCAACGACATCTCGGAGCGCACGCACCTGCTGGCGCTCAACGCCGCGATCGAGGCGGCGGCGGCCGGCGAGAGCGGGCGCAGCTTCGCCGTGGTGGCCTCCGAGATGAAGCTGCTGGCCGACCAGGCCAAGGCGGCCACCGGTCAGGTCCGGGGGATTTTGGGCGAGATCCAGCGGGGCATCAACACGTCGGTGATGCTGACCGAGGAGGCGGTCAAGCGCGCGGCGGCCGGCAAGACGCGCTCGGACACGACGCAGCGGACGATCGAGGAGATCACCGCGCGGGTGGAGGAGAACGTGCAGACGTTCCAGCAGATCGTGGCCTCGACCAACCAGCAGCAGCTCGGGATCGAGCAGGTGATGGGCGCGCTGCAGAACATCCGCCAGGCCAGCCAGCAGACCGCGGCCGGCACCCGCGAGGTCGAGGCGGCCTCGGCCAACCTCACCGAACTCGCCCAGGCCCTCATGGCCCTGGCCGAACGCTACCGGCACTGAGGGCCGGCGCCGGTCCCGGAAGCAACCCAGGCCGCGGGTCGCCTTCGTGCAATGAAAAACCCCGGGGGCCAGGGGCACCCGGGGTTCTGTACGACCTGAGCGGCCGGGCCGCCGAGGCGGCTCCCGGCCGAGACAACTCCCGGCCCGGAGGCCGGGAGCGTCGCGGGTCCTAGTACGAGCCGAACTTGTAGTTCAGGCCGGCGCGGACGACGGCGAACTCGTCGTCGCGGCGGCCGATGGCGCTGTAGGCCACCGGGACGAGGTTGGCGGCGTTGACCACCAGGGCGCCCTGGTTGCGGTTGCCGCGCTCCAGGTTGACGTACAGGCCTTCGATCTTGAACGTCACGGCCGAGGACCGGAAGAAGTTCAGGAACGACTCGGTGGGGAGGGCGAACTCGACGCCGCCGCCGACGGCGTAGCCGGTGCGGAAGCTGTCGTTGCCGGCGTAGCCGCCGAACGAGCGGTCGGCGCTGCCCGAGCCGTAGGCGAAGCCGCCGGTGCCGTACACGAGGGTGCGGTCGAAGGCGTAGCCGAGGCGGCCGCGCACGGTGCCGAAGTAGTCGAGGCTCGACAGGCCGCGCGGGTCGGTGACGTAGTAGCCCGGGGCGACGGCGCCGTTCACGAAGGCGTTGTTCCGGCTACGGCCGAAGTCGAGGTACTGGGCGTCGGCCTCGATGCCGACGACCACGCCCGAACCCGGGGTGAACTGGACGTTGTAGCCGATCTGCGCGCCGCCGGAGAAGCCGTCCTGGCTGCGGTTGCGGAAGGTGGCGGTGGTGCCGGGGACGGCGAACGGGGCCGGGACGCCGAAGGTGGAGTTGTTCGAGCGGCTGCTGGCGTCGAAGGCGTAGCCGGCGTTGAAACCAGCGTAGAAGCCGGTCCAGGTGAACACCGGCACCGGGGTGAACACGGGCGGCGGGGCGGCGCGGCGCGGCAGGTCGGCGGCCGAGGCGGCGCCGGTCAGGAGGGCCGTGGCGGCGCTCGCGAGAAGAAGCTTCTTGATCATCTGGTCCTCAATCTCCCGTTGATCGGGATGTGCCGGATGACAGGACGTGAGGACGGCCCGACGCGATAGTGCAGCTTTGCAACAGCGCCGGCGAAGGCTCCGAACCGGTGCCCGAAAACGTGCGCTGGCACACATCGAGGGTGCCAAAAGCCTCGGACTGCGCATTATTGGGCCAAATCTGCTGGCGGATAGAACTATTCCTCCACTCCGCCGACAGCTGTCCATCGTTAACTTGGCGGCAACATCCGCAGCCCGGCGGGCGGCGTGCCTCCGCGGTCGCGTCGCCTGCAGATTGCACGGCCAGGCAGGGTGCGGGCGTCACGTCCCGAAGGATGTCTCCGCGCGGGGCCTGCCGACGGCAATCGCCGCGTGCGGCGTGGACGATCCGGGCTACTTCCCGTAGCTTCGGGCCATGTCAGAGGCCCATTTCCCGCCCGATCCCGGGCTGGCGCGGGCAATCGACCGCCTGGCGGTCGCCCGGTCCATCGCGGACGTCGTGTCCATCCTGCGCGAGACGGCGCGGGACATCGTCGGCTCCGACGGGATCGCCGTGGTCCTGCGCGAGGGCGAGTCCTGTTTCTATGCCGCGGAGGACGCGATCGAGCCGCTCTGGTGCGGCCGCCGGTTCCCGCTCACCGCCTGCATCTCCGGCTGGGCGATGCTCAACGACCGGACCGCCGTGGTCCCGGATATCGAACTCGATGCACGATTGCCGGTCGAGGCCTACCGCGCCACGTCGATGCGCAGCCTGGTGATGGTGCCGATCGGGTCGCCCGAGCCGATGGCGGCGCTGGGTGCCTATTGGTGTGCGTCGGTGATCCCGGACGACGGTACGGTCTGCCGGATCGAGACGCTGGCCCGGCAGGCCGCGGTCGCGCTGGTTCGCCTGCGCGTCCCCTCGTATGCCGGGAGCCCGGTTTCGGCGCCGCGGCCCGTCGGTGAGGCCCGGCAGCCGCAGTGAGTCGCCGCCCGGGACGGACTGCGCGGCGGCGTCGCAGCGCGGATCGATCGCCGGCCCCGCGCCGTTTTCCGCCGGTCTCGACCCGCCCGGACGCCGCAAGCCAGCCTCATGAAGCGCCTCATCCTCATCGGCATCTTCGTCGCCCTGTTCGCCGGGATCATCGCGATCGCCGGCCGCTGGTCGATGGTCACGCCCGTCAATCCCGCGGTGGCGCCCGACACCTCCGCGACCCCGAACCCCACCGGGCAGCGCAAATGACGGGGCGCTGACGCCGCGGCGCCGCCCTCACCGGCGCCCGCCCGCCTCCGCGCGACCGCGGAGGGCGGCCAGAAGTCCGCCTTCGAACAGCAGCGCGGAGCCGTAGTGGAACTCGATGTCGAACCGGCTGCGGGAATTCATCGCCAGGGATGCGCTCTGCAGGGCGACGAGCCTGCCCGCCTCGTCGAACAGGCCTGAGCCCGATCCGCCGTAGCCGTCGTTGCAATCGTGGCGCGCGCGCCGGATCGCATCCTCGCTCGGCGGGTCGATCCGGCGGATCGCGCATCGCTCGAGGCTGCTCGGGCCCCGATAATTGCCGTGGCCGGCCGGGGACACCATGGTCACCGGCAAGGCGATGTCCCCGATCGGCAGATCCGGCGGATCCGGCAGCGGCTGCGGGACGGCCTCGGCCGGGCGGGTCAGGTGCAGGATCGCCCAATCGTCGGTGATGTGCAGGCCGTCCGCCCCGGGGGCGGTTCCCAGCACCAGGCTGTCGGGCTCGAAATCGTAGTTGCGGCCGTCGATCTGGAAGTAGCAATCCGCCACCGAGCGCGTGACCGCGAGGCGGCGGTCGCGGAAATTGTGGGCGTTCAACACCACGGTCGATGGATCCGCGATCAGCCAGGCCGCCGCGGCTTTTTGCGGCACCCCGTCGCGGCTGCGGCACCACAGGATGCCGGCACCCCTGAAACGGTCGAAATCGGCCCCGGTGAGGTCGCGGCGTCCGTCGTGCGGGTAGAGGGCGGCCATCCGGCGGGGCGGGCCGGCCCGGTCCTCCGATGGGGCTTTGTACCGGTCTTCGGCCCGGGCCGCACCGGCGAACGCCAGCAGGGCCGCGAGCAGCCGGATCCCGAGGCGGCCCGGAGCCGGGCGGACGGCTTTGCCGACGACCGGCATTTCCGCAGCAAAGCGCGCTCTGGACCGTATCGAGCCCATTCGTCGGCCCCGAAGACTGGAGGCCGAGGGTGAGCCCGGCCGGGAGCATTGTTGTGGGCAGGCACCGGGGGGCGGTCAAGCGGGCCGGGCGTATTACGCCCCTTCCCGGCGGCGTTGCCAAATTATCCCGACAACAAATGTCAGCTTGCCTGAAGACATCATCGGGCATTGGCGCATAAAACTGAAAGGTGACAAGATCTTAATAAGCAGATCATAAAGGTCGAATGTCTCTAAGTCGCAAATAAAGCTGACTATCGATGCGACCGACCGCGATCGATCTTGCACTGCAACAATCAATAGCCGCGCAGCCTGACGGCGAGGCGGCCTGGCGAGGAGATGCATCATGAGAAGGCTAGCGAGTTCCGTCTCGGCCCTGGCGATCCTGGCACTGGCGCCGGTCGGCCTTACGGGCGCGGTTTTCGCCAACGACAAGCTCATCGAGCAGTCGAAAAGCGGCGACAACTGGGTGATGCCCGGTAAGAACTACGACTCCGACAATTACAGCGACCTGACGCAGATCAACAAGACCAACGTCAAGCAGCTGAAGCCGGCCTGGACCTTCTCGACCGGCCTGCTCAACGGTCACGAGGGGGCGCCCCTGGTGGTCGACGGGAAGATGTACGTCCACACCTCGTTCCCGAACAACACCTTCGCGCTCGACCTCGACGATCCGGGCAAGATCCTGTGGCAGGACAAGCCGAAGCAGAACCCGGCCGCCCGGTCGGTCGCCTGCTGCGACCTCGTCAACCGCGGGCTGGCCTACTGGCCGGGCGACGGCAAGACGCCGGCGCTGATCCTGAAGACCCTGCTCGACGGCAACGTCATGGCGCTGAACGCGCAGACCGGCGAGACCGTCTGGAAGGTCGAGAACTCCGACATCAAGGTCGGCTCGACGCTGACGATCGCCCCCTACGTGGTGAAGGACAAGGTGATCATCGGCTCCTCGGGCGCCGAACTCGGCGTGCGCGGCTACCTCACCGCCTACGACGTGAAGACCGGCGCCCAGGTCTGGCGCGCCTACGCGACCGGTCCGGACGAGGACCTGCTGCTGGCCAAGGACTTCAACATCAAGAACGCCCATTACGGGCAGAAGAACCTGGGCACCTCCACCTGGGAGGGCGATGCCTGGAAGATCGGCGGCGGCACCAACTGGGGCTGGTACGCCTACGATCCGGGCACGAACATGATCTACTTCGGCACCGGCAACCCGGCGCCCTGGAACGAGACCATGCGTCCGGGCGACAACAAGTGGACGATGACGATCTTCGGCCGGGACGTCGACACCGGCGAGGCGCATTTCGGCTACCAGAAGACGCCCCACGACGAGTGGGACTATGCCGGCGTCAACGTGATGATGCTGTCCGAGCAGAAGGACAAGGACGGGAAGATGAGGAAGCTCCTCACCCACCCGGACCGCAACGGCATCGTCTACACCCTCGACCGCACGGACGGCTCGCTGGTCACGGCCAACAAGATCGACGACACCGTCAACGTGTTCAAGTCGGTGGACCTGAAGTCCGGCACGCCGGTGCGCGACCCGGAATACGGCACCCGGATGGATCACCTCGCCAAGGACATCTGTCCCTCCGCGATGGGCTACCACAACCAGGGGCACGATTCCTACGATCCGAAGCGCCAAGCCTTCTACATGGGCATCAACCACATCTGCATGGATTGGGAGCCCTTCATGCTGCCCTACCGGGCGGGCCAGTTCTTCGTCGGCGCGACGCTGAACATGTATCCGGGCCCGAAGGGTGACCGGCAGAACTACGAAGGTCTCGGCCAGATCAAGAGCTACAACGCGATCACGGGTAAGTTCAACTGGGAGAAGATGGAGCGCTTCGCGGTCTGGGGCGGCACCACCGCCACCGCCGGAAACCTCGTCCTGTACGGGACGCTCGACGGTTTCATCAAGGCCCGCGACTCCGACAACGGCGACCTGCTCTGGAAGTTCAAGCTGCCGTCCGGGGCGATCGGCTACCCGATCACCTACACCCACAAGGGTACCCAGTACGTCGCCATCTACTACGGCGTCGGCGGCTGGCCGGGCGTAGGCCTGGTGTTCGACCTGCAGGATCCGACCGCCGGCCTCGGCGCGGTCGGCGCCTTCAAGAAGCTCGCCAACTACACCCAGATGGGCGGCGGCGTGGTGGTGTTCTCGCTGGACGGCAAGGGCCCGTACGACGACCCGAACGTCGGCGAGTACGCGCAGCACGCCGCAAAGTAAGCCGCGCCTGATCCGCGCGTCATAGCGCGCGACCGCTCTGCCGCCCCGCTCGGGCGGCGGAGCCCCGGCTCGGCGGACCCGGCCCACGGGGCGCCCCCCGACAAGGCTCATTGAGGGAAACGATACCATGCCGCTCCTCGGCGGACTCCTTCGCGCGGCGACCTGCGCCGCAGCTCTGCTCGCCCTGGCGATCCCGGCCCAGAACGCCCGGGCTCAGGAATCCGAGGCCCAGGCCATCCAGTCCGCGCCCGGCAAGGCCGCGGCCGCGCCCAAACCCGACCCGTCCATCCTGCGGATCTGCGCCTCCGAGAAGCAGCCGCCGCTGTCCATGCGGGACGGCTCCGGGCTCGAGAACCGCGTCGCGGCCGCGGTGGCGGAGGCGATGGGGCGCAAGCCGGTGTTCGTCTGGCTCGACAAGCCGGCGATCTACCTGGTGCGCGACGGGCTGGAGAAGCGGACCTGCGACGTGGTGGTCGGGCTCGACAGCGACGACCCGCGGGTGCTGGCCACCAAGCCCTATTACCGCAGCGGCTACGTCTTCATCACCCGCGCGGACAAGGACCTCGACGTGAAGTCGTGGTCGGACCCGCGCCTCAAGACGGTCGACCACATGGTCGTCCCCCTGGGCTCGCCGGGCGAGGCGATGCTGAAGGATATCGGCCGCTACGAGGAGGACATGGCCTACCTCTACTCGCTGGTCGGCTTCCGCGCGCCGCGCAACCAGTACACGCAGATCGATCCGGCCCGGATCGTCAGCGAGGTCGCCAACGACAAGGCGGATGTGGGCGTCGCCTTCGCCCCCGACGTGGCCCGCTACGTCAAGGACTCGACCGTGCCCCTGCGCATGACGCTCGTGCCCAACGACACGGTGAGCAGCGACGGCCGCAAGATGCCGCAGAGCTTCGACCAGTCCATGGGCGTGCGCCGGGACGACACGGCGCTCCGCGACGCCCTCGACGTCGCCATCGTCAAGGCCAAGCCCCGGATCGACGCGATCCTGAAGCAGGACGGCGTGCCGGTGGCCACCAACTGACCCTCGCCGCGCGGCCGGCGAGCGAGCGCCGCGCGATCCAGTCCCCGTGAAGCGAATGTGAGATGACGAAGACTGCACGTATCCGGTTGATGATCCTGGCCGGCGCCGCCTCGGCGCTCTGCGCGGCCGCCGTGATGGCCCAGCCGCAATCGGGGCCGCAATCCGGCCTGATCTTCCGCAACACCATCACCGGGGAGCCGCTGGACCTCGCCGAGGGCAAGCCCGGCGGGCGCGATACCAAGGCGGTCCAGACCTTCTTCCAGAATGGGAAGAACCTGTACATCGACGACAAGGCGTGCCTGCGCAACGGCGAGAGCCTGTACCTGACCTCCTGCTCCGGCTGCCACGGCCATCTCGCCGAGGGCAAGGTCGGGCCCGGCCTCAACGACAATTACTGGACCTATCCCGCCAACACCGAAGATACCGGCCTGTTCGCGACGATCTGGGGCGGCGCCAACGGCATGATGGGCCCGCACAACGAAGACCTGAACCCGGACGAGGCGCTGCAGGTCATCGCCTGGATCCGGCATCTCTATACCGGCCCGGTCCAGGATGCCGCCTGGCTGACCGACGAGCAGAAGAAACACTACACGCCTTTCAAGGAAGGCGAGACTTTCGCCAAGGACGCGCCCGGCCAGTGCAAGCCGCTGGAGTGAGCGTCCGCGCGGAGCAGCGCCCGGCCGAGCCGGCGCCAAAGAACGGCCCGTCGGGCCGCCCTGGGAGCGAACGCAAGGAGTCGACGATGCGCAACAGAATCATGATCACCGCCGCGATGGTGGCCGCGGGGGCGTTCAGTGCCCTGCCGGCGCTGGCCTATGACGGGCAGACCTGCAAGGCGCCGGGCAATTGCTGGGAGCCGAAGCCCGGCTTCCCCGAGAAGGTCGCGGGATCGAAGTACGACCCGAAGCACGACCCCAAGGAAGTCGGCAAGCAGGCGGAATCCATCAAGCAGATGGAAGAGCGCAACCGCAAGCGTATCGAGAATGCCAAGAAGACCGGCAAGTTCGAGTACGACGTCAGCAAGCTCTCGGCGAACTGATCCGGGTTTCCAAAGGGCAAGCCCTTTGGCGGGGTTCGGGGGCGGAGCTCCTGAGTGAACGGGGCTTTGCCCCGCCGCAGGGCTCCGCCCTGCACCCGCAAAAGGTCCGAGACCTTTTGAAACCCCGACGTTTCGCCTTTTCCGGCCGGTCTCTCCCTGAGGCCGGCCGCCTTGTCCCGGAACCAGCGCGATGAACACGCTCCACCCCGGCGACGCGACGCTCACCGACTGGCGGGCCTCGGCCGCCCGCTTCGAGGCGGAGGTCGCCAAGGCGGTGGTCGGCCAGGCGCGGGTCATCCGCCTGGTCACCACGGCGATCTTCGCCCGCGGCCACGTCATGCTGGAGGGCGATGTCGGCGTCGGCAAAACCACCCTGCTGCGGGCGGTGGCCCGGGCCCTCGGGGGCGCCTACGAGCGCGTCGAGGGCACGGTCGACATGATGCCGACCGACCTGATCTACCACACCTACCTCGCCGAGGACGGCCGTCCGCGGGTCGAGCCGGGGCCGGTCCTGCGGCAGGCCGAAGACCTGGCGGTGTTCTTCTTCAACGAGATCAACCGGGCGCGCCCGCAGGTCCATGCGCTGCTCCTGCGCATCATGGCGGAGCGCAGCGTCTCGGCCTTCGCCCGGGAGTACCGGTTCCCCAATCTCCAGGTCTTCGCCGACCGCAACCGGGTCGAGCGCGAGGAGACCTTCGAGTTGCCCGCCGCCGCCCGCGACCGCTTCCTGATGGAGATCGGGATGGACGCGCCCCGCGACCCGGAGGCAAGGCGCGCGCTGGTGTTCGATCCGCGCTTCCACGACACCGACCGACTGATCGGCGAGGTGGCCGAGGGCGTGCTCGACCAGGCTCGCCTCGGCGCCATCGCCAGCGCGATCCAGGTGGCGATCCAGGCCTCCCCGGAAATCGAGACCTACGTGGTCGGGCTCTGGGACGCGCTCGTGCGCCCGGCCGAAGCCGGGATCCGGCTGTCCGGGATCGACATGACGCGCCTGGTCCAGGGCGGCGCCTCGCCGCGCGGGCTCGCCTTCCTAGTCCGGGCGGCCCGGGTGCGGGCCTGGCTCGAAGGGCGGGACTGGCTGGTGCCGGAGGATGTCCGGGCGGTCTTCCCCGAGGTGATGGCGCACCGCATCTTCCTGGAGCCGGTCCACGAGATGCGCCGTGCCGAGATCGTCCCGGACCTGTGCCGGGCGGTGTTCGAGACGGTGCCGGCACCATGACCGGGGCGCCTTCGGCCGACATCGTCTACCTGCCGCGCTGGCGTCCGCGGGGACGTCGCTTCGGGGCGCATCGCGGCCAGGAGGCCGGCGGACTGGGCACCTTCCGGGACCAGGTTCCGTTCCTGACCCTGCCGGATGCGCGCCGGATCGACCTGCGTGCGAGCCTGCGCGACCCGTTCGAGGGCGTGCATGTCCGGCGCTTCGAGATGCGCAACGCCGTCGAGGTCTGGGCACTGGTCGACCTCTCGGCCTCGATGCGCTTCCAGGGCGCCGGCGACCGCCTCCGTCTCGCGGGGGACCTCTGCGCCGGGCTCGCCGCCTCGGCGACCCGGATCGGCGACGGGTTCGGGGTGATCGGCTGCGACCGCACAATCCGGGCGGACCTCTACCTGCCGGCGACCCGTCGGCGCGGACCGGCCCTCGACATGGCCGGCCGGATCGCGGCGGCACGCTGCGACGCGGCCGACGCGGAGGGCTTGCTGGAGGCCGCGCGCCTTCTGTTCGGCCGGCCGCGGCTGGTCTTCCTGGTCTCCGATTTCCGCTGGCCGCAGGCCCTGATCGAGCGGGTCTTCGCGGCGCTCGCGCTCCACGACACGGTCCCGGTGCTGCTCGCCGACAGCGCCGAGGATGTGGGCTTGCCGGATTGGGGGCTCGCCGAACTCGACGACCTCGAAGGCGCCGGCCGCCGCCTCGTATTCCTGCGCCCGGCCCTGAAGCGACGCTGGATCGCCCGCGAGCAGGACCGGCGCGAGGCCCTGCACAGAACCGCCGCGGCGTCCTCGGCGCGGGCGCCGTTCCACCTGGTCGACCGCTTCGACGCGCAGGCGCTGACCCGCCATCTGCTGGTCACCTGAGATGGTTGGCGTTTCCAGCGAAGGTGGTGGTTTCAAAAGGTCCGAGACCTTTTGCGGGTGCAGGGCGGAGCCCTGCGATCGGGCGAAGCCCAAGGCATCAGGGCTCCGCCCCGATACCCCGCCGAAGGGCTTCGCCCTTCGGAAACCCATGATTGCGGCCTGCTGCGCATTGCTGCTTCTGCTCCAGGCCGGCGCCGCCGTGGCGCAGGTGCGCTCCGTCGAGGTGCGGGTGCCGCGCGCCTTCGGGTATTTCGTGGGCGACCTCGTCCGGGCCCAGGCCGACATCGCGGTGGATCCCGGCTTCACGCTGCAGCGCGCCTCCCTGCCGGCGCCGGGACCCCTGACCTACTGGCTGGACCTGCGCGACATCACCGTCGAGGAGAGCCCCGGCCGGGTCCGGCTGCATCTCACCTACCAGACCTTCTATGCCGCGCTGGATGCCCGCCAGGTCGCGATCCCGGGTTTTTCCGTCTCCCTGGAGAGCGCGGCCGCGGGCGGCACGACCTCGGCCAAGGCCGAGATCCCCGGCTGGTCGCTCGGGGTCTCGCCCCTGCGGGAGGTCCAGCCGGAGAAGCACGACGACCCGGCCGAGTATCTGCGGCCGGACGGGCGCGTCCCCCGGCTCGATCCGCTTCCGGACCTGTGGGCCGCCCTCGCGGCCCTCGGGGCAGCCGTGCTGGCGCTCGCCGCGCTCGGGTACGATCGGGGCTGGTTCGCCCGGCCTGGGCGCCCCTTCGCCCGGGCCGCCCGCGCCCTGCGGCGCCTCGCCAGAACTGCCAACACCGCCGATGACCGGGACGGTGGTTATCGCGAGGCCCTGCGCCTGGTCCATCGCGGCCTCGACGAGACCGACGGGCGCCGTGTGCTGGCCGACGATCTCCCGGCCTTCCTCGACCGGCATCCGGCCTTCCGCCCGGAGGAGCCCGCGCTGGCCCGCTTCTTCGACGCCTCCCGCCGGGCCTTCTTCGGCCGCGAACTCGAGGCGGCCCGGGCGCACCTGCCCTGGGCCGAGGTCGAGGCCGGCCTGCGCCGGCTCGCCGCCGCCGAGCGGGAGGCCTGAGGCGATGCCGTTCGGATCGCTTCCGCTCGGGGCCGCGTCGCCCGCCTGGCTGTGGCTGCTGCCGCTCGCGCTCGTGCCGCTCCTCGCCGCGGGGAGCCGGCGGGTTCCCGTTCCCGCGCTCGCGGCGGCGCCCGCCGATGCGCCGTCCCGCTGGATCGCCCGGCTGCTGCGGGGCGCCGGCATGCTCGCCATCGCGAGCCTGATCGTGGCGCTCGCGGGCCCCTACGGTGCCGGCGCGCCGGTGACCCGCATCGGCATCGGCGCCCAGATCTCGATGCTGATCGACCGCTCCGGCAGCATGAACGAGACCTTCGCGGGGCGGCAGCCCTCGGGCGCGGAGGAATCGAAGGCCGCCGCGTCCCGGCGCCTGCTGGCGGATTTCGTCGGCGCCCGGGCGCACGACCTGTTCGCCGTCACGGCTTTCTCGACCGCGCCGATGCTGGTGATGCCGATGACCGACCGGCACGCCGCCGTCCGTGCCGCCATCGCGGCGATCGACCGGCCCGGCCTCGATTACACCAACGTCGCCCGCGGCCTCGCCATGGCGCTGTCGCAATTCGCTCCGGAGAGCAGCGGCTCCCGCGTCCTGCTGTTCATCTCCGACGGCGCCGCGGTCATCGATCCGCGGGTGCAGGACGCCCTGCGGGCCGCGTTCACCAAGCTGCACCCGAACCTGTACTGGCTGTTCCTGCGCACCAAGGGATCTCCGTCGATCAACGACCGGCCCGCCGGGGAGGACACCCCCCAGGCCGCCCCGGAGCGCCATCTCGACCTGTTCTTCAGGAGCCTCGGTGTGCCCTACCGGGCCTTCGAGGCCGAGGGCGCCCCGGCGGTCGCCGCCGCCATCGCGCAGATCGCCGCCCTGGAACGGAACCCGATCCCCTATATCGAGCCCCGGCCCCGCCGTGACCTGACAGGGATCGCCTACGGGTTCGCGGGGCTTGGGCTCATTTTGCTCGTCCTGGCGGCCCTGGCCGAGGCGGATTTTTCGGCTGCGAGCGCTCGGTCTCGCGTGTCACGGGAGCAGGCGCCCGCACCGGATCTCAGGAGGGCGGCGTGACGCGCCCGACCGTGAATCTGCACCGCCTCTGGGGCCGGATCCGGCCGCGGCTCCTCCTGACCCTGCCGGCGCTGCTCGGCCTCGCGGCGCTGGGCTTCGGCGTGTCCGCCTGGCGGGCGGATGCCGCCAACCGGAGCATCGCCGCCCTCGACGCCGGCACGGATCTCGACCCCGGGACCGGGGCGCCGGCGCCGGTCCTGGTGGCGCGGGTCGGGTATCTCGCGGGGCACGGGCGCCTGGTGGAAACCGAGCCGCTGGTCGCCGCCCTCGACCGGGCGGGGGCCGCCGACGCCGCGTCCCGCGCGCGCTACCGGGTCGCCAACGCCAGGATGCGCGAGGCCTTCGGGCTCCTGACCCGCGGCGCCATCGACAAGGCCGGCCCGCAGGTGACCCTGGCCCGCCAGGAGTACCGGCGGGCGCTGCGCGACCGGCCGGATTTCTGGGACGCGAAGTTCAACCTCGACGTCGCCTCGCGGCTGATCCGCGATTTTCCGGAGTTCGACCGCGCCGGCGGCGACGAGCTGCGCGCCGAGCCAAAGCAGATCTGGACCGATATCCCCGGGCAGCCGAGGGGCGGACCATGAGCCGGCAAACAGTTCTCAAAAATCTGCCGCTCGCCCGCAACCTGGGCGGCCGCCGCTTCCAGGCGCTGGCCCTCGCGCTCGTGCTGGTGATCGCCGCCCTCGTAGTACCGGCGCTCCCGGTGACCCGCGCGGGCGTCGCGGTGCTGGCCGTGATGGACATCACCGGCTCGATGAACGTGCGCGACTACGCGCGCGACGGCCGCCCGGAGAGCCGTCTGGAGACCGCCAAGGCGGCCCTGCGCCGGATGGTGGCGGACCTGCCCTGCGGCTCGCGGGTGGCGCTGGCGCTGTTCACAGAGCGGCGGCCGTTCCTGCTGTTCACCCCCGTGGAGGTCTGCGCCGACTTCGCGCCGCTGGACGGCGCGCTGGCGGCGATCGACTGGCGGATGGCCTGGGAGGGTGACAGCCGCGTCGCCGCCGGGCTGTATCGGGCGGTCGAGATGGCCGCCGGCCTCGGCACGGATCTCCTGTTCGTCACCGACGGCCAGGAGACGCCGCCGCTCCCCGGCGGCCGCATCCCGCCCTTCGAGGGCAAGCCCGGTGTGGTGCGGGGCCTGATCGTCGGCGCGGGTGCCTACGGCCTGTCGCCGATCCCGCGCTTCGACGAGCGCGGCCGCGAGCGCGGCTTCTACGCCGAGACCGACGTGCAGCAGGAGAACCGGTTCGGCCCCCCGCCGGCCGATGCCGAGTCCCGTGCCGGCTACAATCCGCGCAACGCCCCGTTCGGGGCCGCCGCCGCCGTGGGCAGCGAGCACCTGTCCTCCGTGCGCGAGGACCACCTGAAGCAACTCGCCGCGAGCACGGGCCTGGCCTACGCGCATCTCGACGGGGCCGGCGGGCTCGACCGCCCCCTGATCGCGGCCGGGACGCCGCGCCCGCTGCCGGGCCGCATCGATCCGCGCCCCGTCCTCGGCGGCTTGGCGCTCGCCCTCGTGCTCGGCACTCTGCTCGCGGCACCGCTGCGCAGCCTTCTGCGCCGCGCCGCCGCGTCCCTCTCCACCACCAACCTCACGCGTTTCCGGAAAGCCTGACCATGCGTCGCGTCCTCGCCACCCTCGCCATCCTGTTCGCTGCCGGCACGGCCTCGGCTCACGGCCCGACACCCCAGAAGGTCGATCAGACCATCACGATCCGGGCGGATCCGGACGCGGTCTGGAAGGTGGTTGGGCCGTTCGGCGGCATCGGCGCCTGGCATCCGGACGTGGCCAAGGTCGAGGCCACCGGGGGCGACGGTTCGGGCGCCATCCGCAAGGTCACGCTGAAGCGCGGCGGCACCCTGGTCGAGGGCCTCGACGAGTGGAAGGGAGCCGAGCGCACCTATTCCTACCGCATGTCCGATCCCGATCTCGACGCGCTGCCGGTCTCGTCCTACTCGGCGACCGTCACGGTGACGCCGGAGGGCGATGGCGCCAAGGTCGAGTGGATGGGCCGGTTCTACCGGGGCGATACCGGCAACGAGCCGCCCGAGAATCTGAGCGATGCCGCCGGCAAGGAGGCGATGAACCGCTACTTTGCCGAGGGGCTCAAGGGCCTGAAGGCGAAGCTGGAGAGCGGGCCGCAGCGATGAGGCCGGTGCGGCGCCTGATCCTGCTCGCGGGCCTGTCCCTCGCCGCCGGGCCGGCGGCGGCGGACTCGGTCTGGGTCGCGAGCCAGCAGGGCGCCCGCGTCACCCGGGTCGCGGGTCCGGACGGTGCACAACAGGTCGCCCCGGTGGCAATCGCGGTGGCGCCGTCGCCCGCCGTGGTCGCGGCCGGTCCCGGAGGGCAGCTCTATCTCAGCCATCCTGACGGCAAGGCTGTCACGGTGATCGCTCCGGATGGGGCGATGCGGCAATGGCCGGTCTCCGGCCAGGCCTTCGGACTCGCGGCGGACCCGGACGGGCGCGGCCTCTATGTCGGCGACTGGTCCGGCAACCGGGTGCTGCGTATCTCCACGCAGACCGGCGCGGTCGAGGCGGAGGTGGCGGTCGGGCGCGATCCGGCCGGGCTCACCGTCGGTGGCGCAGGTCGGCTCTACGTGGCCGAGCGCGAGGGCCGGAGCGTCGGCGTGGTCGAGACCGCCGGGATGACCCGGATCGCCGGCATCCCGGTGGGCGATGGGCCCTTCGCCCTGGCCTACGACCCGGTCCGCGACCGGCTCTACGTGGCCAACGTGCGCAGCAACGACCTCAGCGTCGTCGACGCCGCAACGCTCAGGCCCGTCGCCACGATACCGGTCGGGGCGAGCCCCTACGGCGTCGCCGTCAGCCCGGACGGGCGCCGGGTGGTCGTCACCAACCAGCATGCCGGCACCGTCTCGGTCGTCGATGCCGACGCGCTGACGGCGGTCGCCACGATTCCGGTGGGCCGCTATCCCGAAGGTGTGGCGATCCTCGGTGGACGCGCCTACGTGGCGAACTGGTTCTCCGACGACGTCTCCGTGGTCGACCTCGCGGCGCTGAAGCAGACCGGCCGGATCCCGGTGGCCGAGGGCCCGCGCACCGTGGTGGCGCAGCGTCAGGGGCCTGTCGCCGCGGAGGCCGGCCGGTGAGGCGGGACCTCGCCAGCCTGGTGGCCGCCGGACTCGTGCTCGCCGCCTGCGACCGGGCCCAGGAATCGGGATCGGAGGAGGGGCAGGCCGTGGTGGCGCGGACCGCGGAGAGCGAGTTGCCGGCCTGGTTGTCCCCCACGGACGGGACGGACCCGGCGCGCTGGCTCGCCGGCCGGGAGGCCGGACACCCGGTGCCGGCCGGGTCCGAGCCCGTCCGGGCACTTCAGGATGCCCTGGCCGAGGCCCGGACCAGTTTCATCGAGGACCCGCGCATGATCGCCAACCGCACGGCCCAGCTCGGGCAGATGCTGGCCGAAATCGGCAAGACCGAGCGATACGCGCTGCTGCTGACCGGCTTCAGCGCGGTCGTGGCCCGCCGCGGTCGCCATAAGAGTCTCTACGGAGAGATGTGCCAGCACTACTTCAACACCCGTACCAGGGGCGTCGACCACGCCGCCGCCCTGGCGCTGCTCGCCGACCGGTTCGCGCCGGGCCTCAAGTCCGGGGCGGCGCCATGAGTGCCGCGCCGGGACTCGCTCAGCACGCGGCGAGGCCCACCGCCCGGCCGCGCGATCTCCTGATCGTCGACGACCACCCGATCGTCCTCCAGGGCTTCCGGCTCCTGGCCGAGGAGGCCGGGATCGCACGCGTTCACGAGGCCCGGGACATCGTCGCCGCCTACCGCACGTTCCACCGCCACCGGCCGGCCGTGGTGGTGACCGACCTGAGCTTCCGGGACGACGGCCTGTCCGGCCTGTCGCTGATCCGCCGGATCCGCGCGCTGGAGCCGGGCGCGCGCATCCTCGCGCTCAGCATGCACCGGGACCCGGTCATCGTGGCGCGGGTCCTGGAATGCGGGGCGCTGGGATTCGTCCTGAAGGATGCGCCGGCCGCGTCCTTCCTCGATGCGCTGGAGGCGGTCGCCAACGGCCGCTCCTACCTGCCCCACGACATCGCCATCGAGATCGCGATGCTGAATGCGGGTGCGCGCGACCTGCCCCTGGCGAACCTGACCAGCCGGGAGATGCAGATCCTGGTGCTGATCGGGAAGGGTAAGTCGTACGACGAGATCGCCGAGATCCTGACGCTCAACTACCGCAGCGTCGTGAACGCCACCGCGGCGCTGCTGTGCAATCTTTGCGTCGGCAGCACGGCCGAGCTCATGCGGATCGCCGCGTCGCAGGCCCGGTCTCTGCCCTGAGGGCACCGGGCCGCACCGGCCGAGACACCAGCCCCGTCTTGGTCCATCGAGATCGTCCGGCGCGACATGATGGGTCCGCGCGCCTGCGCCGTCCGGGCCTGATCCGAACGGCGCGCGCGGGTCGAACCGAGCGCGCCGCCGATCGTTGCGGGCAGCGCGCCTCACGGGGAGGCGGAATCCACCAAAGCCCGTACGCGGGCGACGACGTATCGGCGCGCCTCGGGGCTGGCCCGCAGCAGGTAGCACCGGACGAGATCGAGGAGGGCCGCGGCGGCCGGATCCTCGTGCGCCCCCGGCGTCTCGGCGTCCGGCGCCGATGCGAAGAAGCTGGAGACCGGCACGCCTAGCACCCGCGCGATGTCGCCGAGGGAGCTTCCGTGCGGTGCGATGCGGTTCGGCGTGCCGGACGGCTTGGAATCGTCACACATGAGCGGTCCGGCCCGGTTCGGGCTCTGTCGAGTGGGCGGAGCGACGGCTCCTGCGGTTCAACCAGCCTGCGACGCGAACGCCTCCCGAGCCGATCATGAAATTTTCGACAGGTTCTCGGATGAAATGGTACTCTCTCGCACCAGATCCTCCGGGTGCGGCGAAGCGGGATCAAGACGATGGGACAGCGCTCGAAGACGCCGGTCAATGCGATCGACGGCTTCAGTGAACCGCTCGACCGGCTCCGCGCCGCCCTCGAGGCGTCGTGCGTGGTTGGTGTCTGGGACTGGGACATCGTCCGTGGAACGGTGGTGTATGATGCCGGCGCCGCGCGGCTTCTGGCCGGCGACCCCGCCTTGGCGGAGAAGGAACTCGACGGCCTCACCAGCATGGCCGCGGTGCACCCCGCCGACCACGCCTGGCTGCTCGATCACGTCCAGTCCGCGTCGAAGACGGGCGGCCTGGTGGTCGCGGAGTACCGGGTCGTCGCCCAGGACGGCACGGTGCGCTGGCTGCTCAGCCGGGGCCGGACGTTCAAGGACGCGAACGGGCGGGCGGTCCGCTCCCGGGGCATCATCATCGACATCACCGAGATGCATCAGGGCAGCGAGCGCTACGTCTTCAGCAACCTGTCGGCCCCGGTCGATTCGCTGGAGCGGGCGGCCGACCTGGCCATCGAGCTCAAGCGCACCCTCGAATCCGACACCCCGCCCGAGATCCGGGCCGCCACGGACGTGCTGCTGATGAGCCTCGGCCGCGCGATCGCGCGAACCAGCGGGAACCGCTGAACCGCGCCGGTACTGGGCAGCATGATCGTGCGCGCGGGTACGGGAACATGCGCCGGCCCTTCGGTCTTGGCCCTTCAGAATCACTCGGGAGGACCGCATGGGACAGGATGTCGAGGCGGCGCGTGAAGCGCTGGGAACGGTACCGCCGGCACGGACGGCGGACACGGGCAAGGCATCCGACCCGGCTGCCGGCGGGAGCGGTCCGCACGCGCCGGGGCATCCCGAGTCATCCGAAGGGGCGGCGCCCGAGAGCGGCGGCTACGACACGCGGCCGCCCGTGCCCCAGCCGGACAACCGCAAGGGCGGCTTCGGCGCCGGTTGATGGAAGTGCCATCCGGTGGCGATCCCGCTGGTCGCCGCCGGGCAGATGTTCCGTAAGCTGTGCTTTTATTTAATGGATATTGAGGGTCGATTTTCGGGAACAAAATGTGCGTAAGGTTTGAAAAGTAAAGCTTGGTCGGTAGATCCTCGAATAATGGAACGCATTGCCTGCCGGGGGGATTGAAGGGGTCCGGAATGATCGACGGAGCCTATCATGCGTACCCCCCTCGCCGCCCTTCTTGTCGCCACGCTGTTCGGATCGAGCGCCCTCGCGCAGACTACCGTGACCGGCACCCCGGCCGCCCCCGATGCGAAGACCAGCCAGCAATCCGGCGGCCAGGAGAGCGTCACCCGGCCCAACACCGACAAGATGACCCCCAATGGCGGGACTGCTGCCGCCCACGGCACCGTCCAGCTCGAGAAGGGCGCCAACAGCTTCACCGAGGGTGAGGCGCGCTCGCGGCTCGAGAAGTCCGGCTTCAAGGACGCCAAGAACCTCATGAAGGACGGCGACGGCATCTGGCGCGGCACCGCCATGCATGACGGCAAGCAGGTCAACGTGGGCCTCGATTTCAAGGGCAACGTGTCGGCGCAGTGATGTCCTGACCCTCGCGACCCTCACGAAGGAGATTTTCCATGGCTCAGCAAACCATTACAGCGCTCTACGATCGCTACGAGGATGCCACCGCGGCAGTCGGCAAGCTTGAGGCCGGCGGCATCCCGCACGGTGACATCAGCATCGTCAGCAACAACGAGGGCGACCGCCATGCCGGCCGCACCGCAACCGACGGGACTCACGTCAGCGCCGACACCAAGGAGAAGGCCAAGGACGGAACCGGAACCGGGGCGACGCTCGGGACCGTGGTCGGCGGCGCAGCCGGCCTCCTGGCAGGCCTCGGTCTGATCGCGATCCCGGGTGTCGGGCCGGTCGTGGCCGCGGGTTGGCTGGTCGCCACCCTGACGGGCGCGGGCGTCGGTGCCGCCGCCGGTGGTCTGGCCGGCGGCCTGACCGGTGCGGGCGTCAGCGAGTCGGATGCCCACGCTTACGGCGAGGGCGTGCGCCGGGGCGGGACGCTCGTCACCGTTCGCGTCGACGAAGCCCGCTCCACGATGGTGCCGATGGTGATGGACGTCCTGGAGCAGCACGGCTCGGTTGATCTCGACCAGAAGGCCAGCGCCTGGCGTGCCGACGGCTGGGAAGCGCCCGCCGCAGGGACTGCCGCCACGGGCGTGACCGACGGTCGGAACCGGGTCCGGTCCTACCCGGGCACGACGAGCCTCTGAGCGGTCGGCAAGCCCGACCCTTAGATCGATGATGCATGGAGGCGGCTGGGACTCACGTCCCGGCCGCTTTTCGTTCGGACCAAGACGGCCGGGCGGTGTCGCCGATTGTCTCGACGCGCACAGCTCCTTGCAAACGGGCGCTCCCACCGGGTCCATGACGGGACACAGGTTGCCTCAAGGATCGGCTCGCACCCTGGAACGCCGGGATGGGACCGTATGAGGCCCTTGCGACACTCGAGCCCTCGCGGGGTGGAGGAAGGCGCGCCATGTCTGGCTATGACATCCGGGTACGCCGACGCTGAATCCAGGCCTGGTCGGGGCCTCGGCCGCCTCGCCTGAGGGCCGCTGCAACGCCTGTCATTGCCTAAATATCCCAGGCCGGGGTGACCGATAAGCGGGCGGTGCCAGCAGAATAGCGTTGAAAGCCGGATTTCCTGTGTTGAATCCCAAGACGGCCCGAAACAACAAGGTGGTGACGCAGGTTCAGAGGGGCTGAATATGAACGAGACATCCTATGGGAAATCGTCCAACTTCACCGAGTTGGCCGTTGGTCTTGTCGCGGCCTATGTCGCGAACAACCCCGTCCCGGCCAGCGAGGTGCCGGCCTTGATCGCCCGGGTGTATGGCGCGATCGCCGCCCTGGCCTCCGGCGCCGTGCCGACCGAGGGCAGCACCGCTGCGCCGGCCGCCGTCGACAAGCCGAGCGCGGCCCAGATCCGCAAGTCGGTCCAGCATGACGGGATCGTCAGCTTCATCGACGGCAAGACCTACAAGACGCTGAAGCGCCACCTGTCCGCCAACGGCCTGAGCCCGCAGAGCTACCGCGAGCGCTATGGCCTGCCCACCGACTACCCGATGGTCGCCCCGAGCTACGCCGAGCAGCGCTCCGCCCTCGCCAAGGCGATCGGTCTGGGCCAGCCCGGCTCGATGGCCAAGCGCAACGGCAAGGCCGCCTGATCGCGACCGGGTGTGTCCTCGGGCGGCGCGCGTCCCGGCGGTCAGGACGCCCGTTTGCGCGTGAAGATCAGGACGTTCAGGCATTCCGGCGGGTCGGCGGCGATGCCGAAGGTCAGTTCCCCGCCCCCGGAATCGATCGACAGGGAGGTTCGCTCGCCGTACGAGCCGCGCGGCGTGGCGGTGATCCGGGCGTCCGGGAAAGACGCCCGGATCGCGTCGAGGGTGAGGCAGGCGGCGGGTTCGAGGTCGAGGGCCAGGAGTGGGCCGGCCGCCGGGTCCGCCTCGGCCGTCGGCTCCCGGTAATCGACGTCGCGAACCGGGATCCCATCGAGCCGGAAGCCCGGTCCCGACCAGAACCGGAAGGCTCCCTCGCTCTCGAGCTTGAGCGTGATGCCGAGCGCGGCCTCGACGGCCGCGCGATGACCGATGGATTGCACGGTCAGGCGCGCCGCGACCGTGCGGATCGCCGTCAGGTATCCCGCCTCGGCGTCTCGCAGGGGCGCGCCCCCGGCCACCAGGGATGCCGCCAGCGCCCCCACGATACAGCGCCATCGCCTCGGTCTGATGGTTCGCGTCCGGTCGCCCATCATCGTCCGGCCGAGACGAATGCCCACAGGCAATTCGCACGTCCGCGGGTGCATCACGACCCCAATGCAACTAGAACATATAGCGAACATTGGGCGATCGCGTGGACGTTCGGCTGCGCCGGTGCCGCGGCTTCGAACTCTTCAGGAGGACTGTCTATTGATCGAGGACAGGCCGATGCCGACGCGGCTGTATCGTTTCCACTGTACGGACGGGCATGAGCTGGTGATCGACCTGAAGGGCCGGCGCCTGCCGACGGCGGCTCAGATGCGCGTCCATGCCGAGCGGGTCGCGCTCGGGCTGATGGAGCGGATCGAGCGGTTCGACTGGTCGGCCTGGCAGGTCGAGGTCTACGACGCCAAAGGGCGGCGCGTCTGGATCCGGGCGTTCGTGGACGTGAACGTGGACGTGCAGGCCGCGTGAGGCGCGGCGGCTTAGCGCATCGGCTTATCCGGAAAGCCGGCGGCTACCGGTCGGGACGATGCGCGTACGAAAACAGGGAGACGGTCATATGGCGTTCAAGCCGAAATCTGCCGCGGAGACCAAGGCGAAGGATCTAGCCCTCGCGCTCGCGCGGATTGCCGAGGGCGACGGCACGCCGGCGCATATCGGGGTCGATCAGCTGCGCCGGGCGAGCCCGCGCCTGACCCCGTTGGCGATCGGCCAGATGGTCCGCAAGGAACGCGCGATCGTCGAGGCGACGCTCGCCGAGCGCGGCCTGGCCCTGGTCGACTATGCCGATCAGGGGCCAGGTCGCGGGATGGAATTCGTCATCGACGCGGCGGGATGATCCGGTCGGGCAGCCGATCAGGCGACCGCCGGACGACCCCGCAGCAGACGACCGGCCAGGCGGAACGGCAGGAGCGGCAGCTTGAACAGCGCCGTGACTGCCAGGACCGCGACAACGGTGAGGATCGCCAGGAAAGAATTGAGCAAGCGGTGCGCGCTCCCATGAAGGGCTGCCCTCGCGGGCTGATGACGACAGGTGGCGCCCGGAACGCGGCGAGACTATGGACGCCCCATCACGCGATCGCTGAATACATATCCGGCTCATCATTGCCCGGAGCGCGGAAACAGGAGCCCGCGCAGGGGGTTTCCCCTCAGTCGGACAGAGAGTGCGCCCGGTCCCGGCGACACACGGCCGCAACCGCGGATCACGAAACAGCGAGACGGTGAGCGTCGCGATGAGCAAGCACGGTGCAGGCAAGGCCGGCCTCGTCCTGGCCGGGATGCTCTCGACGGCCGGATCGGCTCTGCTGGCGGCCGGCCCGGCCGCCGCCGAGGTTCAGGTCCGCTACGCCGCGCCGGAACGCTTCACCGACGCCGAGAATCGCTTCGCGTCCGGGCAGCCGCTCCGGGTCACCCTCGCCGAGCTGACGCGGATCCTGGTGGATCTCGGCAACACCCGGCTCCGGCCGGACGAGCGCCTCGACATCACCGTCCTCGACGTCGACCTGGCCGGGTTCGACCGGCCCGGCTTCGCCACGCCGAGCGGCGTGCGTGTCGTGACCGATGCCACGCCGCCGCGCATCCGCCTCGCCTACGCGCTGCGCCGCGGCGGTCGCATCGTTGCGCAGGGGGAGGATACGGTCACGGACATCAACTTCCTGCTGACGTCCAACCCGCGCTTCTCCACCGGCGGCCTGTATTATGAGCGCCAGCTCCTGCGGAACTGGTTCGCGCGTCGCTTCCCCACGGGGCCCGAGCGCGGTTGATGTGCGGGCCCCAGCGGTCGCCGAACCCATCCCGGCCGCCTATTCGGCGGCGGTGCCGCTGAAGGCCTGCCGGTTCGCATCGCGCGTGCGCGCGGGCCGGGTCCCGTCGTAGCGGGCGGCCTTACCGGCTGCGAAGAGTAGCAGCGCCGCGAGACTGAGCAGGACGAGGTCGACTCCGACGAACAGCGGATCGACCGGATCGCCCACGCCGTAGGCCCGCTGCATCCGCCAGCCATCGGCCACGGCGGCCGCTGCGTACAGGGCGGCGGCCGCGCTCAGCACCTCGGGCCAGGCCCGGCGCTGGGGCCGCACCACTCCGACCAGCCCGATCAGCACCCAGACGCCGAAGAATCCGCGGATCTCCCAGAGCGCCCGGTCTGCCAGATCCACCGGCAGGATCCGGTTGGCGAGGAAATAGGCCGCGATCGCGGCCGGCAGCCCGGCGATCGTCGCGACGTTGAGGCCCTGGACGAGGCGCAGGCCCGGATGCAGGGCGGTCCCAGCCTCGGTCCCGGCCTTTTTGGGCAGGCGCGCCACCGACCACAGCATCAGCCCCGTGGCCACCATGGCGCTGCCGGCGAGCCCGCACAGGAAGAACAGGATGCGGAGGCCCGGGCCGGCGAAATGCGCCTCGTGCAGGCCGACCATGGTGGTGAAGGTCTTGGCCGCCGGCTTCAACCCGCCCGCCCGGACCTCCAGGACGGCGCCTGTGGTGCCGTCGAAGGCGACCTGCGGATGCTCGTGCGAGAGTCCGTGCGGCTCCTCGAACACGACCACCACCGTGGCGTTCGCGTCCTTCGGGTTGACGACCGAGATCCGCTCCAGGGGTTCGTGGATCGTGTCCAGCGCGCGCGCCACCATCGGCCCGACGGGGGCGAGTGTACCGGGCCGGCCCGCGGCCGAGCGCGGCGCGGTGATCTGGCCGGCCTCGGCGAAGAAGCGCTGCGTGTCGCCGTGATAGACCGCGTTCATGCCCCACGGCATGTACATGAACGACAGGGTGACGAGCCCCGTATAGGTGATCATCAGGTGGAACGGCAGGGCGAGCACGCCCGTGACGTTGTGGGCGTCGAGCCAGCCGCGCTGGGCGGACTTGTCCCGCCGGAAGGTGAAGAAGTCGGCGAAGATCCGCCGATGGGTGACGATGCCCGAGATCAGCGCCATCAGCATGATCATCGCGCAGATGCCGACGACCCAGCGGCCCCAGAGGGGCGCCATGTTCAGCTCGAAATGGAACCGGTAGAGGAAATCCCCGCCGCGGGTGTCGCGCAGGGCCGCCGGCGCCCCGGTTTCCGGATCGAGGAACACCCGCTTCGGCGGCTGGCCCGGTGCAGTCCGCCAGAACACTTCGAGCAGGGGCAGGTCCGGGCGCGGCGGCGTGATGAACCACGCCCGCGCGCCGCCCGCCTCCGCCTGCAGGTAGGCGACGCCGCGCTCCACTGCGGCGGCCGTCGCGTCCGCGCCGATCACGGCATCGGCGCGGAGTTCGGGCCGCATCCAGCGCGAGATCTCGGGCCGGTAATAGCTCGCGGTCCCGGTGACGAAGACCGCGAACAGGACCCAGCCGACGATCAGGCCGGACCAAGCGTGCAGCCACGCCATCGACTGCCGGAAGCTGTTGCGCATCGGTCGGTTCTCACCAGCGGTAACGCAGGGTTCCATAGACCGTGCGCGGCAGACCGTAGAAGCAGGCCGAGTAGGACAGGCAACTCGAGACGAAGCGCTCGTCCAGCAGGTTGTTGACGTTCAGCTCCGCCGTGAGGCCCGCCAGGCTCGGAGCGATGTGGCGCATGTCGTAGGACGCGAGGGCGTCGACGACCACGCTCTCCGGCACCTGGAAGGTGTTGGCCGGATCGCCCCAGGACGGGCCGAGGTAGCGCACGCCGCCGCCGAGCGCGAGGCCGAGCAGGGGGCCGTCGGTAAAGCGATAGTTCGCCAGCAGCGAGATCGTCGTGTCCGGCACCTGCACCGGGCGCCGGCCCTGGAGCGGCACCGACAGCCGGGTGAGGTCGTTCGCCGTGCTGCCGGAATCCCGCACGTTGCGGATGTCGAGGAGCGAGACGCCGCCGATCAGCGTCAGGCCCTCGGTCAGGTTGGCCCGCGCCTCGAACTCGAAGCCCTGGGCGCCGACTTCCCCGGTCTGGACCACGAAGCCCTGGCGCAGGGGATCCGCGGAGGTCCGGTTCGACTGACGGATGTCGAAGAATGCGGCGGTGAGCAGGATGTCGGTGCCCGGCGGCTGGTACTTGATGCCGGCCTCGTACTGGTCGCTGCGGATCGGGTCTGGCACGCGGCCCACCGACCCGAAGGCGCTGTCGAACACGCGCCCGCTCACGATCGGCTCGAAGGCCTGGCTGTAGGACACGTACGGCGCCACGCCGGCGTCGAACTGGTACAGCAGGCTCGCACGATAGGTCAGGGCGTCGGAGGGCGCGTCCTGGAGCGTCAGGGTGCTGGTGTTTCCGGAGAAGCTGCGGGTCGGGCCGGTCTGGCGGGCGACGTCGTAGCGGCCGCCGAGGGTCAGCACGAGACGATCGAACTTCGCCTGGTCCTGGAAGTACACGCCGGTCTGCTGCGCATCGACCCGCGAGGTGGTGTTGAAGGCCGGGAAGGCGATGTTCATGGCATAGTTCGGCGCCAGGATGTTGAGGTCCGGGGCGCTCGGGAACGGGGTGCCGCTGGTGCGGGTGCTGAAGGTCCGGTGATCGACGCCCAGCAGGGCCGTGTGCGCGATGAAGCCGGTGTCGAACTCGGCGATGAAGTTGTTGTCCATCGTGTAGGCTTCGGCCGCCACGTTGGTGCCGATGATCGACCGCGCCAGGAGCGGCCCCGTCGCGGTCGGGCCGTTCCGGTCGTTGAAGGCGCCGTAGACGCTGCGGTAGTCGCCCTGGGTGCGCAGGTAGCGCCCGGCCGAGTGGAACCGCAGGTTCTCGCCGATACGCTGGTCGAACAGGTACTCGATCGAGGCCTGGGTCCGGTCGGAGCGCTCGATGTTGCGATCGCCGTCGTAGAAGTTCACCGGCAGCCGTCCGAACAGGCCGCTGCCGAAATTGCGCGGGAACACGGTGCCCACCGCCGGGAAGCCGCCGTAGAACCCCGAGAACGGATCGCGCTGGTAATTGCCGATCAGGGTGAGCGACGTGTCGGTGGACGGGCGCCAGGTGATGCTCGGGGTGATGAAGGCCCGCTCGACCTTGGTGGTCACGGCCGGCCCGTCGCCGTTCCAGCCGAGCCCGACCACCCGGTAGGCGAACTGGTCGGCCAGGCCCGGGATGTCGGACGCGATCGGGCCGCCGACGTCGAAGCCGCTCCGGACCTCGTTGAACCCGCCGCCCTGGATGAAGACCTCGCCGTGGCGGACGAACTGCGGCACCTTCGAGACGAGGTTTACGATGCCGCCCGGGCCGGACTGCCCGTACAGCACCGAGGCCGGCCCCTTGATGATGTCGATCCGCTCCAGGCGGTAGACGTCGATCGACGTGTTGGCGTCGCGCCCGCCGATGATCGCCATCTGATCGAGGAAGACCGGGGCGGCGAAGCCGCGGATGTTGAACAGCTCCAGGCGGGTCGAGCCGGCACCCCCGCGCGATTCGGCGAAGACGCCCGGGGTGTAGCGCAGCGCCTGGGTGACGGTCAGCGCGTTCTGGTCCTGGATCTGCTGGCGGCTGACGACCGAAACGGATTGCGCCGTCTCCAGGATCGGCGTGTCGGTCTTCGTGCCGACCGTGCTCCGGCTGGCGACGTAGCCCGGAACCGGGCCGGTCGCGCCGCCGGCGCCGTACAGGTCACCGTTGAGGGGCCGGCCGGGGGCCACGCCGGTCACGCTCAGTTCGGACAGCTCGATATCGGTGGTCGGCGCGGTCTGCGCCCCGGCGGCACCCGGCGCGACCACGGCGCAAGTCGTTGAGAGCAACGCGAGATACAGGGATCCGGCCACGGACCGTTCAAGGACGTTCCAGGTCGATGCAGCCCGGGACCGGTTCATCTTGATGCCTCTAATAGAAGCACGGACCCGCCCGTACTCTCTCGAAAACCGCGACCTCACGCCGCCGTGATCGTGTTGGCATCACCTTACTGCTCAAGGCAACTGGAATATTATGGAAATGTTCTAAGATAACTTGGACTCATTCCAGGTTGAGTGGCTTACCAACAGCCTCTCCCCTGGGTAGTCAGGCTCTCGAGAGCGGCAATGCGCCCCCCCGGTGAGCTGTGGGTATTCGGGCGCATCGAAACGCGGTGGCCGCGTGGGATGGGGCGCAGCGTGGATACCGATGCCTTGGCGGTGTCGCGACGTAGGGAGGCGCGGCGTACGCGAACGGACGGCAGCAATCCGGAAACGTAATCCGGCTAAGAGCCTGTTCTCGGGTGTTTCTGTTCCGCGTCGGGGCGTCGCTGCGGTTCCGGATAGCCGGGGATCGCGGACGGCAACCCGGACGCTGCCGCGGAACGACGTGCCGGAGGGAAGAGCGTGGAGTTCCGCTGAATACGCCTCGACCGTGTTCGATCGCATGCCGACGTGGCAAAGTACGCATCGGATCGCGACTGCGCAGGCACCGGAGCCCGACGACGCGATGACACGGTGACACAGGGCATCGGATACAGCCAAGATATGCACCTCGCACAAGCGAGGGTTGCATGGTGATGCGAAACTCAATCGTGCGCTATTCAGTTAGGCAGCCTGTGGAACGTGGCCGACCTCGGCTGCACGCCTTGAGAGACCGTGAGACCATGATGAGCGCCGTGACCAAGCCGAAGCTGGCGACCGAAGCCGACCGCGCGATTGGTAGCCGCATCGCGGCGCTCCGAGCCGCTCAGGGCCTCAGCCAGACGACTCTCGGTCATGCCATCGGGGTCAGCTTCCAGCAGGTCCAGAAGTACGAGAAGGGCCGCAATCGCGTGGGTGCGAGCCGCCTGCAGATGATCGCCGACCTGCTCAAGGTCCCGGTCGAGACCTTCTTCGCCGACAAGGTGCCCGCAGAGGCCGGCACCGAATCCATCCAGGCCCTGTTCGACGACCCCGAGATCATGGATCTCGTGGCGGCATTCCGATCGATCCCGGACCAGACCACCCGCAGCGGCGTCCTGTCGATCGTGAAAGCCGCCGCCGCCCTCCGGCAGGCCGGCGGCACCGGGAACTGATCCCACACCACCCCGGCCATCGATGGCGGGCCGTCACGCTCGTCACCCGAGCAAGCCGGCCACCTCGCGCTCGATGTGCTGAGCAATGTCGGGTGCGCCCGTCATCTCGCCGAAGCTGCCGCGGGTCATCGGTCCGAACGCGTAAAGGCCCGGCTGCGGGCGGCCCTCCGGGCCGAGCACGCGGCTGCGGCGGTCGACCGACAAGCCGAGACCGACTGCATCGAGGCAAGCCGTCCCGTCGGCCAGCAACGCGGCGACCAGCGGATTGCGCGCGACCTCACGTTCCGGGCCGGTGCACAGCACCACCGCGTCGAACCGCCGTCGCGTGATCCTGTCGTGTCGCGGTCGCAGCGTGGCTTCCAGACGTCCGTCCTCAATGCGATCGAGGCCGGCGAGGCCGGCTTGCTCTACGACGAGGCGCCCGTCTGCCCGCGCCCGCTCCAGGCCCGCTGCGATCTGCGGGGCGATGCGGAACCGGTGGACCTCCCAGAACGGCAGCAGGCGGCGGACGACACGCCGCTTCTCGGCCGCCGGCAGATCGCCCCAGAGATCGGGAAGCGCGGCGCGCAGGGAATCGACCACCGGGTGCCAGCCCAGGGCTGGATCGGCCTCCGCGATCTGACGGCGGACCAGCCGCAGCAGGCTTAAGGCGGTCGTCGGCGGTGATGCGCCGACCACGTCGAGATCCATCCGGAACAACCCGTGGGCCATCGGCAGGAGGCCCCGGCGGGAGACCGCGGTGATCGGCCCGCGATGACCCGCAGCGCCGAGGCTCGTCACCACGTCGGCCATGGTCAATCCGGTGCCGACAACCAGCACGGACGCGTCCGGTGCGATCCCCGCGAGTGCGTCGGCCGCCCAGGGATCGGCCACGAACCCCGCGGATTCCGCTACGCCCGGCCCAAGCCGGCAGGGCAGGGCGGGTACTGCGTGGCCGAAGCACAGCGCGACCCGGTCGGCCATGATCGTCTCGCCGGATTCCGTGACGATCCGCCAAGCCCCGTCCGCCGCCGTCACCGAGGCGGCCTTGGTGCGCAGGTGGCGCAGGCGCACGCGGTCGGCGGCTGCCTTCAGCGTCTCGGCCAGGACGTCCCCGATGTAGGCACCGTACGCGGCTCGCGGCACGTAGGCACCGCCAGCCTCATCCTGACTCGCGGGGTCGGGCAGGATCTCGTGGGCGTGCAGCCACGCGGTGACGGCACCAGGCATATCGGCTGCGATGTCGAGCCGATCGCTCGGCACGTTGATGCGGTGGCTGCGGTCACGGGTGCTGTAGGCGACTCCACGGCCAAGCTCGGCCCGGGGCTCGAGCACGACGAGGTCGAGCTGGCCCGACGAGGCTCGCATCGCATGGATCGCGAGCACCGCACCGGTGAAACCGCCGCCGACGATCGCGATGCGGAGCGGGCTTGAGGTCTGTCGCGTCGTCACGGCATGTCCCGGAGAAGTTCCGGGCACCTTCGATCAGGGAGGCGCCGTGTGTGCAACCCCGGCTTGATCGCTTACGACGCGGGCTCGCAACGAGGATGCTCGCGGCGACTCCGTCCGACCTCGCAGCAGATGTGCCGCACTGCTGCGCTGACCGGGACTGCCGTCCTGTTCACCGGGTGAGGGTTCTTGCAGCGGTTCGGCGCGCTCGGTTCGATGTTTCCCGTGAAACATCGGCAAGCCATTCATTGTCACCGATCGCTCATGCGCCCGCGGGGGCGAACTGGACGAACGCCCCCGTGAAGGCTGCAACGCCCGACAATGCTCCTGCCACCTGATAGGCGACAGCAGGTAATCGACGTTGCGTGAGGACCGTGCCCAGGACGGGAAGGGCGATCAGGTTCATCGCCACACCCGCCAGTACCGCGGCGGCAATGGCCCCGAGGGGAAGGTAGAGTGCAGCCGTCAGCAGGCTCGGAAGGTCACCGACATTGGCGATCACCCGGGTTCCGCCGCCAGCCAGGAAGCCGATGGCGGCGGCTGCGGTGATCGCCTCCCTGAGCGTCTCTGTGCCCCGGCAGGCCAGGCCCTCGTTGGCGGTCGTCGCCATGACGGTTCTCTCCCGAACGTTCGGCAGGGACAGTCGCCGATAGGCGTATCATTTACAATCAGGAGTTGTACTTACAACTGGGATGCACGCTGGAAGACGGAACGGGGTTAATTCCCCCGGCCGCCCGACCAGGACCGTCAGAAGCGAAGAGGCATCAGTCAGTGGCTGCTCACATCGCCCGACACAGGCCTCGGATGACCGGTTCGCCCCATCCGCCGCGCCGGCCACCTGCGCCAGCGCGCGCCGGCGCATGATCGCGTAATACTTCCAGTGGTTCGACATCATCCCCCCTTGAAGCGCGAGCACCGGGGGGTACCGTGCGGCTCTCCGCATCGTGTCGCCTGATCCCGTCGATCAGGCGGCAGATCGCGACCGCGGCTACCGGGCAGTAGCCGCGGCCAGCGCTTGCCCTACCAGGCCGCCTGCAACCCAGCGGAGAAGACCTGGGCGGTGGCGTTGGGGCGGACCTCGCCGGTGTAGCTCGCCGAGAGGGAGACGCCCTGCGCCACCGGGCCGGACAGGCTCACGCCGAGCACGGCCCCATCCCGGGACAGCGCAGAGGTGCGGGTCGAGAACGGCACCCCGAACAGGCTCGAGCGCACCACGGCGGCGGTGTCGGCCAGCTCGTGCGCCCAATACGCCCGGGCATCCAGGCGCAGCCCAGCGCCCGCATCCACCGCCACACTGGCGATCCGGCCGCCGGCCAGAATCCGGGCCCCCTCCAACGTCGCCGTGGTGAAGGCCTGCTCGGCCAGACCGCCGCGCTCGACGACCCGGCCGCGGCTCAGCCGGTCGTAGCTGAAGCCCAGCTCCGGCACGACCTCGACCGGCAGGCCGGTGCCGATCGCGTAGCCGGCGAACCCGGACAGGCTCAGGTCGCCGCCCGCGGGGGCGCCGCGCGCCCGGGTCAGGTTCGAGCCCAGCGTCACCGTCCGGTCGACCCGGCCGTCGGCATAGGCGCCCCCGGCCGTGCCGCGCAGGACGACGGCACCGAGCCGGGTTGTGCCGTACACCGTGCCGCCGTAGCTGTCGGCGCTGAACGAGCCGGGCGCGAAGCCGGCCCCGCCGCTCCGGGACGCCCCGGTCTCGCGCAGGTAGCTGAACGCGCCGCCCACCAGGGTGTCGCGCCCGATTTGGCGATCGACGCCCAGCAGCAGGCCGCCGGCATCGAGGGTGGCCCCGCCGGCGGCGCGGTCGCCGCCGCGGCTGCCGAAGCCGTAGAGCGCGTCCGCCCAGATCCGGCCCTCGCCGGAGGCCAACGGCTGGTCGGGGGCGCCCGCCCCGCCGCGCAGGTCGATCGCGGTGCGGTTGGGCCCGAGCCCGGCGCCGCCGGCGCTGAAGCTGGCGCTGCCGCCGCCGAAGCTCATGTGCCGGTCGATCGTGGCGGTGACCAGCCGGCGCGCCGTGAGGTCGGCCATCACGGCGTCGCCGTAGCTCTGACCCGACAGGCTGGCGAGCCCGCCCGCCAGGGAACCCGGCGCCGTCGCGTAGAGCGGATCGAAGAACCGCGCGCGCGCCGCGTCGGGCCGGGTGCCGGCGTCCGGCCGGGCCAGGTCGAGGGCCGCGCCGACCGCCCGGGCATTGTCGGTCTGGGCCAGGCCCAGGGGCGCGAGGTTGCCGTAGGCGGCGGGCGTGACCACCAGGTCGAGGCCGGTGGCGCCGTAGAGCGCGTCGAAGCGCGTGGCCGCGGGCAAGCCGGCCGCCGGCTGGGCGAGCCCGCTGAACGACCCGCCGAGGCCCGCCTGCGCCCCCAGCACCGAGAAGCGCTGGCCCAGCGCCGGCGTGAAGGTGTTGCCGGCATTGCCAGTAATCCCACGCAGCACCGGCACGAGGGTTCCGTTGGCCGCGACCGCCCCGCTCGGGCCGACCGCCAGCAGGCGCGAGTAGTTGCCTGCCCCGGCGCCGGTGCCGAGGCCGTCGATGTCGATCCCGAGCACGCTGCCGGGGGCGAAGCTCACCGGGCCGGCCACCGTCAGGGTCCCGGGCGAGTTACCCGGCCGCAGGGCGCCGGCCACGACGATCGGGGCGGCGACCGTGCCGGTGCCGCGCAGGGTCCCGGCCGCCGCCACCGTGATCGGCGAGGTCCAGAACCCGTTGAGCGACAGCGTGCCCGCCTGCACCGTGGTCGGTCCGGAGAAGCGGCCGGTGCCGGTGAGGTTGAGCGTGCCGGTGCCGACCTTGGTCAGGCTGGTCGGGCTGGTGCCATCCAGGATGGTGCCGGCATACGTGGACGAGGCGGGGCTGCCGACCGTGAGCCGGCCGTTGCCTAGGACGGCCGTTGCCGATCCGGACAGGGCGGACACGGTGTAGGCGCCGCCGCCGAGGTCGAGCGGTCCGGTGGTGGCGAGCGCGGTGATCCCGGTGATCGGGCCGGTGAACACCAGGCTGCCGGTGTTGGTCAGGGCGCCGTTGATCTGTCCGGACAGGCGGGCGGTGCCGGTGTTCGACACGGGGCCGCTGAGGGCGCCGTCGCTGACGAGCAGGCCGTCATTGCCGATCTCGGCGGCCGAGAGGCTCGCCCCGGAGGCGACCGCGACCGTGCCGGCATTGCCGAGCGCACCGGCCAGCCCGTAGGCGCCGCCACCCGCCACCGACAGGGTGGCGCCCGCGACGTTGGTGAAGGTGCCGTCGCTGGCGACCGTACCGGTGACCGCGAAGGTGCCGGCGGCGTTCCGGATCGCGCCGTCGACCCGCCCGGCGCTGGCGACCAGCGTGCCGGTGTTGGTCACGCCGCCTGAGACGGTGCCGCTGGTCGTGAGAATCCCTGCATTGGCGACGCCGCCGCCGATCGTGCCGGTGTTGGCCGTGTATCCGGCATTCGCCAGGCCGCCCGAGAGACTGCCGCTGGTGATGAGGGTTCCCGCATTGGTCGCGCCGCCGGCGATGGTGCCGCTGTTGGCGGTGTAGCCGGTATTGGACAGTCCGCCGGAGAGGATGCCGCTGGAGGCCAGCGTCCCGGCGTTGCTCACACCGCCCGCGATGGTGCCGCTGTTGAGGGCGTACCCGGCATTGGCCAGGCCGCCGGAGATCGCTCCGCTGCTGGCGAAGAGGCCGGCATTGATCACGCCGCCCCAGATGGTGCCGCTGTTTGACGTGTATCCGGCATTGGCGAGGCCCCCCGAAAGCGTGCCGCTGGTGGCCAGGATACCCGCATTGATCACGCCGCCCGTGAGGGTGCCGGTGTTGGCGGTGTAGCCGGCGTTGGCCAGGCCGCCCGAGGCGGTGCCGGCGTTCAGGAAGCTGCCGGCCGTGCCGACGGTGATCGGCGCGACGAGGCGGCCGGTCGCCGTCAGCGCCAGGGTGCCCGCAGCCACGAGGGTGCTGCCGGTATAGGTGTTGGCCGCCGACAGGCTGGCCGTGCCGGGGCCGGTCTTGACCAGGGAGCCCGGTCCCGTCCCGTCGATCATCACCCCCGCGAAGCTCGAGGTCCCGGTATCGATCTGCAGCGTGCCGGTGCCATTGAGGGTCACCGGCCGGGCGGTGGCGAAGCCGTCGGCCAGGACTTCGAGCGTGCCGCCGCCGAACGCGAGCCCGCCTGTCGCCGCACCGAGGTTGCGGTCGGCCAGGACGCCGAGCACACCGCCGTTGATCGCAGTGCCGCCGGCGTAGCTGTTGGTGCCGGTGAGATCGAGGATGCCGGCCCCGGTCTTGATCAGGCCGCCGGGCCCGGAGATGTCGTTGGCGAACAATCCGTAATAGGCTTGGCCCTTGTAGGTGGTGTTCACCGTCCAGGTCGAGGTGAACTGGCCGGGACCGTCGATCGCCTTGCCGAGGTTGAGCAGGCCCCAGCCGAACACGGCGTTCGGGATGTTGCTCGGACCGTCACCGAGATGGGTGGCGGTGGTGAACATCGTCTGGGCGATCTGCGGCGCCGTCAGGAACGGGAAGGCCTGCATCAGCACCGCGGCGGCGCCCGCCACGTGTGGCGCCGCCATCGAGGTTCCGCTGATCGTATAATAGCCGTTCGTATGTTGATCGACCGGATGGTCGTTGCGCGGCCAAGTCGAGTAGATCTCCGTCCCCGGTGCAGATATGCACCAAGCAGCTGCGGCGCCGCAAAGATTGCTCGACCAATTCGGCGCGTTGTTCTCATCGACGTTCACGACGGCGACAATATAGCCAGAAATATCCGAGAAGTCCGCCTGTTTCTGCTCGATTCCGTTTACGTCGAAGAGACGATAAACACCGCTATCAGCGTGTTTAGGTGTGATGTACGGAATCAACGATGAGCTGGACGCATTATTCCAATTATAAATATTTCCGTTGATATGATTGTTACCGGCCGCAAAAACCAAGAGCATGTCCTTTTGGGCGGCTTGCTTGATCGCGTCGTATTCAGATTTCATTGCTTCGTAAG